>CAYFYS010000037.1:0-10066 GCA_964347365.1 uncultured Rhodospirillaceae bacterium
CATCAGCCGGTACGTCGTGACGAGGTCGAGCAGGATGTGGTCGTCGTTGCCGGTATAGATCGCGATCCGGTCCTCCGCGCCCGCTTCGACCACGCCGCGGACGACATCGAGCGTATGATAGCGGTTGAACGGGGCGGCCTTGATCGCGATCACGTTCTCCATCGCCGCGAAGCGGCGCCAGAACGACGGGCCGAGCGGGATGCCGCCCACCGCGGGTTGCAGATAGAAGCCGACCAGGGGGATCTCCCGACCGATGCGCTCGCAATGCGCGAGCAGTGCGTCCTCGCCGGCTCCCTTCATGTCGGCGAGGCTCAGAAGCCCGGCGTGGTAGCCGAGCGCAGCCGCGATGCGCGCCTCGCTCACGGCCTGAGCGGTTCGTCCGGCGAGGCCGGCGATCAATGCGACCGGCCGGTCGACCCATTCATCGACGCTCGCTGCGGCGCATTCGAGCACCGGGGCGTAGAGCCCGGCATCGCGGATCGCGAACTGGGTGGCATGGACGCCCACCGCAAGCCCGCCCGCGCCGGCGTCCAGGTAATAGCGCGACAGCGCGCGCTGGCGCCGCCGGTCGAAATTTCGGCCCGCGTCGAGCGCCAGCGGGTGGGCCGGGATCGCCGCGCCCCGGCCGATCAGGCCGCGCACCGCCGCCGGGATGTCGCCGACCGATCGTCCCATCGCCTAACGCCTCGCCGTGACCGTCCAGGCCGCGCCGTTCATCTGCACGCCGTTCCCGCCCGCAAAGGGCGCTAACGACCGGGCGACGGCATCCAGCACCGCGCCGCGCCGGTCGGGGGCCACGGCGGCGAGCCCCGCGGAAATCGGCGAGGTCTTCGCGATCTTGCGGAGCGCGTCCCCGGCGGTCTCGCCCAGCAGCATGGGCGCATCGGCGGCCTCGATGGCGATGTCGACGAACCCGGCGCGGCGGAGCAGTTCGCCAATCGGGCCGTCGTCGCACAGCGCGAACGGCCCGGGCACGCCGGGGCGCCAGGGCGGGGGGATTTCCTCCACCGCGCACGCCGCGGCATGGGGGACGGCGATCCACTCGTTGACCTCGAACCGGCGCCAGCAGACGAAGGTGAGCCGCCCGCCCGGACGCAGCGCGCGGGCGAAGTTGACGAACGCCGTTTCCGGGTTTTCAAAGAACATCACGCCGAAAAGCGAATAGACCGCATCGGCCGCGGCCTCGGGGAAGCGGTGGACCGATGCGTCGGCCTCTACGAACGCGACCGCGGGCCCGGCCGGGGTCGCGGTGCGCGCACGCGCAATGTCGAGCATCGAACGCGAGATATCGATCCCGGTCACGGTGCCCAGCGGGCCGACGGCCTGCGCGATCTCAAACGTGGATGTGCCACAGCCGCAGCCGATGTCGATGACCCGTTCACCGGGCGTGAAGCCCGCCGCCGCCATGGCATGGGCGGCAAGCCCCGCGTGCATCCGGTCGCGGTGCTGCCAGTCGACCGCCCACAGCGCGCCCACCTTGCCGTTCCAGAACGCGATCTGACCCGCGTTGGCGGTCTGCGGCGTCATCTCCGCGCGCCTTCTCCCGTCTGCCGGTCGGACTCAGGCAGGGCAGCGCCTGCCGTCCCAGCGGCGTGTCCGGAACGGCCCGTCTCGCACGGCACGAGGGATGAACGCTGTGCCGGATCCGGCCTGAAGCGGTATGTTACCCGAAGCCTCCGCGTCGGGCCAGATCGCACGAATCCCGTCCGCCCGGGTCGATAAAATGCGCGCCTCCCACAGGTGCGGGACCGGGACGGACGATTTCATCGCCGGGCGCGATCGGCTAGGCTGGCGCCATGCCGGAGCGATTTCGCGTCTGCTACCCGCCGGTACCCAACCCGAGGACGCCGGGCTTCAAGCTGCCCGCCGGCGCGGTGGATGCGCATTTCCATGTCTTCGGCCCACCGGACGTCTTTCCGTTCGCGTCCGAGCGCGCCTATACCCCCTCGACCGCGCCTCTGGCGCATTATCTGAAACTCGCAGCGATCCTCGGGATCGACCGGGGCGTGGTCACCCAGCCGATGGGCCATGGCTTCGACAACGCGGTGAGCCTGGACGCGGTCGCGCGTTCGGACGGCCGGTTTCGCGCGGTGATCAAGGCCGACGACCGCTTTGATGCATCCGATTACCATACCTTCCACGCGCAGGGCGCGCGCGGTGTGCGGCTTACCCTGATCGAATCCCGCGGCGCTGCCGTCGATTTGGCGATGTTCGATCGCATCATCGCCGCGATCGCCGATCTGGGCTGGTCGGTGACCCTGCACGCCATGCCCGAGATGCTGATCCGCGCCGCGGCGTGGATCCGCACCATCCCCATCCCGGTGGTGATCGACCACTTCGGGCGCATCGACGTGACCGCAGGTCTCGACCAGGAGGCGTTCGGCATCTATCGCGACCTCCTGAGCCAAGACCATGTATGGGCGAAGATCTGCTGTGTCGAGCGGCTTAGCAGGACCGCCTACCCGCATGAAGACGTGATGCCCTACGTCGCGGCGGCGATTGCGGCCGCCTCGCCCGACCGGCTGATCTGGGGCACCGACTGGCCGCACACCCAGCGCTGGGAGCCCGGCCGGATGTGCGATGACGGCGATCTGGTGGACCTGATCCCGAAGATGGTTCCCGATGCGGACCTCCGCCGCAGGATGCTGGTCGACAATCCCGCGCGGCTGTTCGATTTTCCCGCGCCATGAGCGATGTGCCGGCGTGGCCCGAACAGTTCGCCGACGTGGCCGCGCTCGACGACTGCCTGAGCACGCCCGATGCGGCGCTCGCTGTGGATCTGGCCCGGATCGAGGGTGATATCATCGTCCTCGGGATCGGCGGCAAGATGGGTCCGACCCTGGCCCGGCTCGCCAAGCGCGCAGCGCCCGACAAGCGCGTCATCGGCGTTGCGCGCTTCTCCGAACCGGGGCTGGAGGCCACGCTCGCCCGGCACGGGATCGAGACCATTCGCTGCGACCTGTTGGATCGCGCCGCGGTCCAGGCGCTGCCGCGCCCCGAGAACGTCATCTTCATGGCGGGGCGGAAGTTCGGCACTGCCGGCAACCTGCCGCTGACCTGGGCGATGAACGCCCATGTCCCGGCGGTCGTGGCCGAGACGTTCCGGAATTCGCGTATCGTTGCGTTCTCGACCGGCAACGTCTATCCGTTCGTCGACATCCTCCAGGGTGGGGCCGACGAAGCCCGTGCACCGGCCCCCATGGGCGAATACGCCCAGTCCTGCCTCGCGCGCGAGCGGGTCTTCGAGTTCTTTTCGGCCCGCCATGGCACCCCCGGACGGCTGATCCGGCTCAACTACGCCGTGGACATGCGCTATGGCGTGCTGTGGGACGTTGCGACCAGGGTCTGCCGCGGTACGCCGATCGATGTGACCACCGGTCACGTCAACGTGATCTGGCAGGGCGATGCCAACGCCATCGCGCTGCGCTGCCTTGGCCATTGCACCACCCCGACGCGCCCGCTGCACGTCTCGGGGCCGGAGACCATCAGCATCCGCGCGCTGGCTGCGGCGTTCGGCCAGCGGATGGGCAAGCGTCCGCAGATCACGGGCCGGGAGGACGATCACGGCTGGCTGGTCAACACCGACGCCTGCCACGGCCTGTTCGGCTACCCGCGCGTGCCGCTGTCGCGGATGATCGACTGGGTCGCCGATTGGGTGGTGCGCGGCATGGACAGCCTCGACAAGCCGACCGCCTATGACAGCCGCGACGGATCCTTTTGACGGGCTGGCGCTCGCCCCGCTGGGCCCCGGCGACGCCGGGCGAGGGGCGGCGCTGTCCGCCGAGATCGGCTGGAATCAGAACCGCGCGGACTGGTCCTACATGCTGGCCAACGGCTTCGGAAGCGGGCGCAGCGATGTATCGGGCAAGCTGGTCGGCTCGGCGATGGCACTGCCCTATGGCGCCTTCGCCTGGGTCTGCATGGTGCTGGTCAGCCCCGATCGGCGGCGGCGCGGGATCGCGACCGATCTGATGGGCCGGGTGCTGGACGGGATCGCGGCCGCGGGAAGCCTCGCCGGGCTGGATGCGACGCCGGCCGGGCGCGAGGTCTATCGCCGTCTCGGTTTCGTCGATGTCTACGGCATCAAGCGGCTGTGGGCCGCTGCGGTCGCACCCGAAGCCGCACCTGCGGGCCGTGCGCGCATCGCGACCCTGACCGCTTCGGACATTGGCGAGATCGCCGGCTACGACGCAGGTTTGTTCGGCGGCGACAGAGCGGCGCTTCTTGCCCACCTGGTCGGACGGGTGCCGGGCCGGGCGCATGTTGCGCGCGTCGCCGGCCGGCCGGCCGGTTACGTGCTTGCCCGCGAAGGCCGCCAAGCGATGCAGATCGGCCCGCTGGTGGCGGCCGGCCCCGACATCGCGTGCGCGCTCGCCCGCCATGCGCTGGACGGGTTGGACGGCCCGGTGGTGATCGACTGCCCCGACCGCCATGCGTCCCTGATCGGCTGGCTGGAGCGTTCGGGGTTCGCCTTCCAGAGGCCCTATATCAGGATGCTGCGCGGGCGGGCAGCGCCGCTCGACGAACCGGACTACATTTACGCCCTGGCCGGGCCCGAGCTGGGCTGACCGGCGGCACGCTCGAGGTCCCCATGAAGCTCTATGTCTGGAATATCGCGCCCAATCCGCGCCGCGTCCTGATCACGCTCCGGGAGAAGGGCATCACCGTCCCGATGGAAGATGTCGGGGTGCCGGGCAAGCCGATGCTCGATCCCGCGTTCCTGGCAAGATACGGCCATCGCCGGGTGCCGGTCCTGGAGCTCGACGACGGCACGGCGATCGGCGAGGCGATGGCGATCTGCCGCTATTTCGAGACGCTGCACCCGACTCCGGCGATGATGGGCGGCGATGCTCGCGAGGCCGCCCTGGCGGAGATGTGGGAACGGATATCGGAGTACGAGGGGCTGGCGGCGGTCTCGGAGGCCTTTCGCAACGCCAAGCGCGCCTTCACCGGCCGCCCGCTCGCCGGCATCGCCCGGGAAGTCGGCCAGATCCCGGAGCTCGTTGCGCGCGGCAAGCTGCGGGTCGGGCTCTACTACGACAAGCTCGACCGGCGCCTTGCCCAGGCGCGCTACCTCGCCGGCGAACGCTTCACCGTAGCTGACGTGACCGCTATCTGTACGGTCGACTTCGCCAGGTTCATCGACATGCCGATCCCGGAAACCCACGACAACCTCGCCCGCTGGCACGCCGAAGTCGCCGCCCGCCCGTCCGTCGCCGAAACGGCGTTTTAGCCGGGAGGACGGACTCCGAGCCCGATTTTCGGACCGCGACCCCGACTTTCGCCGCGCGGGTGCGCCCGTCTTGCGGGCGGTGTATCCTGGCCGGAGACAGGGCGGCGGCGGAACCCGGGCGCGTTGCCCTGGTCGAACCGCCGGGCGGAGCGAGACGGTGATCGTCGATTTCCAGCATCATTTCGTGCCGCCGGCGCTGCTGCCCGAGGGCGCGACCGAGCGGCCCTTTACCCGCTTCGACGCCGACGGGGTGCCGTCCTACAGCTTCCATGCGCTCTTGGTGGACCTCGACGCCCATATCGAGATGATGGACGCGGCCGGTATCGGTGCCGCCGTGCTGTCGTGCGCCGAGGGGATGTGCGCACCGGCCGACAGATCGGTGATCTGCAACGATGCCGCCAGCCAGGCCGCGCGCGCCTATCCGGGCCGGTTCATCGGCACCGCCCACGTCCACCCCCTCGGCGGACAGGCGGCGATGACGGAGCTGCGCCGCTGCGCCGAAGAGCTCGGCTTTCCCGGCGTCGTGATCACCTCGGAGTTTGACGGCCTCACGCTCGATGCGCCGCAGCTCGACCCGTTCTGGGAGGAGGTCGTCCGGCTGGGCATCTACGTCTTCGTCCACCCCGCGCTCAGGCTCGCCCACCCCGGACAGTTCGACGCCTACGATCTCGCCCGCGCGGTGGGGCGCGAGTTCTCGCTCGTCCAGGCGACGGTGCGGCTGATCAACGGCGGCGTCTTCGACCGCCATCCCGGGCTCACCGTGCAGATGGCGCATCTCGGCGGCGGTATCGCCTCGGTGCTCGGCCGCATCCGCTCCTACCAGGACCGCGACTTCTGGGGCACCGCGGGCAACGACCGCCACGGCCGCAACCCCGAGCGGGGGTTCGATACCTACCTCGCCGAGCGCATGGTCTTCGACACCGCCGGATTCTGCGGCGACGCGCGCTCGGTCCGCACATCGCTGGTCGAACTGCCGGCCGAGCGGATCGTCTTCGCCAGCGACTATCCGCAGGAGATCAGGGCGAAAGAGGACGTCAGGGCCTTCGTGGAGGCCATAGCCGGGATCCCGGACGCCGGTGCGGCCATCCTCGGCGGCAACAACCATCTGCTGCTGCCGTAAGACGCTGCACGAGAACGGCGTCCGGCCCCGGTTCCCCCGAAAACGGACTCCGGCCCCGTTTTCTCAGCCCGCCGCGGCGAGCTGGGCCTTGATCGCCGCCTCCCAGGTGTCCGGGTCGAAGCCGAACGGCCCGGGCTCGCCGGTGTAGGCGATGCGCCCGGCACGGTCGACGACGAACAGCCGGATCGGGGTGGCAATGTATTTCTCCTCGACATCGTCGCCGATCCAGTCGATCAGCATCGGCATCTTGATGTCCATCGCCGCCCGGCAGGCGACGGCGATGTCTGTCCGCGCCGCATCGGTCGTGGGCGCGGCATGGAGAATGTTCTCCTCCACGTTCTCCGGTACCTGCCAGCCGTCGCTCGGATGCGCCTCACGGATATAGACCGTGAAGAAGCGGATGTCCTGGTCCCGGTAGCGCTCGTAGATCGCGTTCAGGCGCACGGCCCAACTGCGATAGGGGGGTCAGGTGTATGAGCCGAAGACCAGCGCAACCGGTGTCCCCCGCAGGCCTGACAGCCGTACCCGCGCGCCCGTCCGCCTGCCCTCGGCATCAAGGCTTTCAAGCTCGAAATCCGGGGCCGTCGTGCCCGGCTGCGGCACCCGGGGCAGCCGTTCGCTGTGCCAGAGCTGATAGGCATCGAACGCCTCCTCGGTAATCTCGGAGATCGACAGCCACATCTTCTTGCGTTCCTCGAACGTCAGCGTCGCACCCTTCATGGCACGCTGCTCGAGGGGAGCCCGGTATCGCTCATCCGCCTGATCCTCACCGCCTGCCTGCAGACGACCCGATTCGATCACGGCCCCGGCCGGGTTGTCAAACTTACCGGCCGTCCCCACCCTCCTCCGGCGCGATCGCCGGGCCGGCGCCCGGGCCGTAGTCGAACTCCTCGTAGCGCATCTCGGTGCGCGATTCGATCAGCGCCAGCAGCCCCTCCGCATCGCGGGCATCGCGGATGTCGCGCGCCGTCGGCTTGAACCCCTCGGCGAAGACGCTCTTGGCGTTGAACGGGCAGACCATCAGGCAGATCTTGCAGCCGTAAAGCCTGTGGAACCACGGCTCGCAGGCCGGCCGATCGACCTGCCAGCGCGTGCTGCCGGCCACGGTCTGCTTGTCGGGCCCGATGGCCTCGCCGGGGCAGAACCGGGTGCAGACATTGCACGATGCGCAGACCTCGTCGATGCCGAAATCCCGCGGCCCGTCGGGGGTCAGCGGCAGATCCGTCGTCACCGCTCCGAGCCGGAAGGACGAGCCGAGCTCCGGCGAGATCAGCGAGCCGTGCTTGCCAAGCTCGCCCAGCCCCGCCAGCCAGGCGAACGGAACCAGCGGGATGTCGCCGCCATTGGCCTGCATCCGCGCCCGATAGCCGCGCCCGCCGATCTGGTGGGCGAGCCGCACCCCGAGATCGTCCAGCCGGTAGTAGATGCGGTGCACCTCGTCCTGGGATTTGGGGCCGATATCGGCCATGTAGTCGTACTTCATCGCCATCGCGAAGACGATCACCGCATCGTGGTCGGGCAGATCGACCCCGGCGAAGGCGAACCGTTCGTCATAGCGGGCGATGCCCACCGCGTCCGCACCCTCGGCCGACACCCACGCCTTGACCCAGCGCGCGGCCTCGTCGGGGTCGATCCCGGCCTCGCGGTCGGGGTTGACCGGGGTGTCGCGCTGTTCGAACAGGATGTGGTCACGGATGAACAGATGGCGCTTGGCCGCCGGCGGGAAGCGCTTGCGGAACTGCGCTGCGCGCGCGACGTCGACGCCGCCGACCCTGACCCGGGCGGGCCGTTCCGCGTTGGAAATGTCGGGCCGTCCCATGGTGCGCCTCGCTCCCCGCTGCCGCGAGAGTGCCACGTCCGGCCGGCCCCGAGAAGCTCGTTTTTCCCGCTCAATGCCGATCGCTCTCATAAGTATAAGATGCGGCAGTCCATCGCGTCGGATCGGGCGAACCCGATGGCGCCTGGGTTCGGAGGGCGTTGATGGCGCCGGTCCACTACCACACGGGTCGTTTCCCGCCCGAAGAGCGGCTGGACTGGCGCAGGCTGATCCCTCTCATCGGTCCGGCGGCGGCTGCGGTGGCGCGGTACGACGGAACGCTCGCCGTGATCCCGAATCCGCGCATCCTGCTGGCGCCCTTGCGGACCCGGGAAGCCGTCCTCTCCTCCCGCATCGAAGGAACCCAGGCGACGCTGGGCGAGGTGCTGGAGTTCGAGGCCGGGCAGGAACCGGACTCGCCCGCGCGCCGCGACGATGTCCGCGAAGTGGTCAATTACCGCCTCGCCATGCGGCGGGCGGAAGAGAGGCTGGCGGAGCTGCCGCTTTCCCAGAGGGTCATCCGGGAGGCGCATTCGGTGCTGCTGAGCGGGGCGCGCGGCGAGGGCAAGTCGCCGGGCGCGTATCGGCGCACCCCCAACTGGATCGGCCCGCCCGGCCGCGGCCTGGACGAGGCGCGTTTCGTGCCCATCGGGGCGGACAGGCTCGCCGACGCGATGAGCGCGTGGGAACGATACCTTCATCACGATGCCCCCGACCGGCTGGTGCAACTCGCGATCCTGCACGCCGAGTTCGAGGCTCTGCACCCGTTCCTGGACGGGAACGGCCGCCTGGGGCGAATGCTGGTGCCGTTGATCCTGTGGCGGAACGGCCTCATCCGCGAGCCGATGTTCTATATCAGCGCCTATTTCGAGGCCAACCGCGACGCCTATTACGACGGCCTGCTCGCCGTCTCGCGCGACGACGACTGGACCGGCTGGTGCCGGTTCTTCCTGGAGGCGGTACGGTTGCAGGCCGAGGACAATCTTGCGCGGGCGAAGAGCATCGTCGACCTCCACAACGACATGAAGCGCCGCGTGGCGGATCTGACCCGTTCCCCCTACGCCATTCACGCCCTGGACTGGATATTCGAACGCCCGATTTTCTCCGGTTCGGATTTCGCGGCCGCGACCGGCATTCCCGCGAGAACGGCGCGGCGCATTCTGGACACGTTGTGCGAGGGCGGGATTCTGCGGATCATCCGTTCCGGCAGGGGTCGCCGGACCGCGGTCGTGGTGTTCCCCGATCTCCTGAACCTCGCGGAAGGCAGAGAGATGCCTTGACGGTCATTCATGACCCACAACGCGATTTGTCGGCCATTTTTTCCGGAATGTGGCCGGAAAATCGGGTTGTGGGCCACGGGTGGCCGACAAACGACGCCCCTCCGGAGGAAAGATGGCTGATCCAGCCATCTTTACAACGCCACGAATGGCCGACAAACGGCATCACCCCGGAAGACTGTTTCCCACCCGGCGCGCTGTGGCATCATGGCGTCCGGTCCGTGGGGGTTGTCGGGGAGCGGCGGGATGGCGTGTGCGCGGCGCGGCTATGCCGATCTGCAGGAGCATCTGGAGGCGCTGGACGCGGCCGGGCTGCTGCTGCGCATCGACGAGCCGGTCAACAAGGACACCGAGATGCACCCGCTGGTGCGCTGGCAGTTCCACGGTGGGCTGCACGAGCGCGAGCGCAAGGCCTTCCTGTTCAACACCGTGACCGACGGGCTGGGCCGGCGCTACGACATCCCCGTGGCGATCGGCGCGCTGGCCGTCAACCGGGCCGTCTATGGCATCGGCATGCGGGCCGCGCCGGCCGACATTCCGGCGCGCTGGGACCACGCGATCGCCAACCCGGTGCCGCCCCGCCTGATCGACCACGGGCCGTGCCAGGAGGTCGTCATCCA
>CAYFYS010000038.1:0-9969 GCA_964347365.1 uncultured Rhodospirillaceae bacterium
GCGCGACCCGCAACAGCTCCGCATCGCCGAGCCGCGCCGTCTCGACGTGATCGGCGCTCAGCCTGCGGTACGGCGTAGCGTCTTCGCCGAGCGGAAAGATTTCATGGTAAACGAAATCGGACATCGGACCCCCGGCTCGCGCGAGCCTATTTCTTGCGGAACTTGTCGAGCGTGACCACCGTCCCAGACGCCGCGGCCGCATCGCCGGCCCGGGCGGGCGGACCTTGCACGCCCGCCTCGGGGCGGTGCAATTCCAGGCCGAATTCGACCGCCGGATCCATGAAGGCGGTCAGCGCTTCGAACGGGATCCGCAGACGCTCCGAGCGCCCGCCGAAGGACAGGGTGACCGAGAACCCGGTCTCATCGGTCTCCAGGCCCCAGAACTGGTGCTGCAGGACGATGGTCATCTCCTCGGGATACCGCGCCCGCAGATGCGCGGGCATGTCCACATCCGCCGCCTGGGTACGAAAGGAGATGTAGAAATGGTGATCGCCGGGCAGGCCCTGCGTGCTCACGAGCGCGAGGGTCTCCCGCACGAGGCCGCGCAAGGCCCGTTCCATCATTTTCCGGTAGGGGATCAGAGAGCCGTCGGGAAGGGACATGGCTGGGGCTGGTTCCGCCCTCCAGGGACCCGGAAATTGGGGGGCTTCTGTTGCCCGGCGCCCCCCGGGCCGCGCTTACCCAGAGACTCTAGGCAGCGAGTGCCAATTCGTTGTCGTTGGCATCTGTCAGATCGGCCCGATAACGGCGGTACCATGCCGGGCGAAAGTCAAGTCTTTACACGCGCGTCGATCCTGTTTCGCCCCCGTAGCGATGCGCCGTGGTCGCGGGGTTTTCCCGCTTCGACGGCGCAAACCGGGCTTTGGTGGAGGCGCCGGGTACTGCCCCCGGGTCCGCTTCGCTTATTGCACAAGCCGTTTATCGCCATAGCCGGTCACCCGGCGTTGATAACATAGGACGATTCGTTCCTAATTTGAAGTGTTCTCGATGGCGAAAAACAGGCGGGCCGAACGGTGCGGCAATATCTCGAGCTGATGCGCCATGTCCGGGACAACGGCGTTGCCCGCAACGATCGGACCGGGGTGGGCACGCTCGCCGTGTTCGGCTACCAGATGCGGTTCGATCTGGCCGCCGGCTTCCCGCTGGTGACCACCAAACGGCTTCACCTGCGCTCGATCGTCCACGAGCTTCTATGGTTCCTGGCCGGGGAGACGAACATCGCCTACCTGAACCGGAACGGGGTGCGCATCTGGGACGAATGGGCCGATGAGACCGGAGAGCTCGGCCCGATCTACGGCCGCCAATGGCGGTCCTGGCCCGGCCGCGACGGCGCCGCAATCGATCAGATGGCCCGGCTGGTCGAAGACATACGCACCGACCCGACCTCGCGGCGCCTGATCGTCAGCGCCTGGAACGTCGCCGATCTGCCGGCCATGGCGCTGCCGCCCTGCCATTGCCTGTTCCAGTTCCACGTCGCCGAGGGCAGATTGTCGTGCCAGCTCTATCAGCGCAGCGCCGACGTCTTCCTTGGTGTGCCGTTCAATATCGCAAGCTATGCGCTGTTGACGCACATGGTTGCGCACGTCACCGGCCTGGGTCCGGGCGCGTTCATCCACACCCTTGGCGATGCGCATCTTTATCGAAACCATCTCGACCAGGCGGACGAACAGCTCGCGCGCACGCCGCACGACCTGCCGCGGCTTGTGTTGAACCCCGGGGCCACCGATCTGTTCGCCTTCACCCATGAGGACATCGGGGTGGAGCGCTATGAGCCGCACGGCCACATTCCGGCGCCGGTCGCGGTCTGAACGCGCGCCAAGATAACGCCGCGCCGACGGTTAACCTTGCTGCCACAATAGGCTAACATCGCCTTCCAAAGGTATTGAATTGAAAGGGGGAGCACGTGCGTAACCATGTGCTTGGACTGTGGTGCGCTCTGTGGCTGGGCGCGTGCGGAGGGACCACACAGGCCGCCGCAGCTTCCCACCAAGCTGCGGCGCTCTCGGTGTTCAAGGCCGACCGTGTGGTGGTGTACAAATCCGAGCGGCGTCTGGTCCTGCTGCGCGGAGACCGGGCTCTGAGGACTTACCGGGTCGCACTCGGCCGCTACCCCAAGGGTCACAAGATCAGGTCGGGCGATGCGCGCACGCCCGAAGGGTCCTACACGCTCGATTACCGGCTCGCAGACAGCGCCTTCCACAAGGCGCTCCACATCTCCTATCCGAACCCGGCGGACCGGGCGCGCGCACGTTCGCTCGGCGTGGCGCCGGGAGGCAGGATCATGATCCACGGCCTGCCCAAGGAATGGTCGGCGCGTGACCTCGGCCATCCCGATCTGGACTGGACACAGGGGTGCATTGCGGTCACCAACCGTGAGATCGACGAGATCTGGACACTGGTCGAGGACGGCACCCCGATCGACATCCGCCCCTGACCCCGCGCTTGGCGGCAGCGGCGAGAGGGCCTGCTCAGAATTGCCACCGCCGGCAGCCCGGCGGGAGCGCGGTGCTACGCCACATGCCCTTGACGTCGGCGACCACCCCGCCTGGCCCGAGCAAGCCGGCAAAGGTCTCCGAGGTGAACTTCGTGTAGGCCTCGTGCGGGACCGCACCGATCACGCAGTGATAGCCGCCGGCCCCGTCCAGGCTCGTCTTGAGCCGCACGCCGTACCGGGCCTCGGCCTCTTCGGCATCAGCATGGACGTCGTGCACATCGACGACGAAGCCGCGCGCGCGCAGCGTTGAAATGACGTCGATCACCCTGGAGTTGCGCAGATCCGGAACGTTCTCCTTGAAGGTGAGCCCCAGCACCAGGACCCGTGCGCCCGCCCCCCGGCCAGCCCGGTCGAGCTCCCGCGCGATGCAATCGGCCACGTAAGTGCCCATGGAGTCGTTGATCCGCCGGCCGGCCAGGATGATCTCCGGGTGATGGCCGATCGTAACCGCCGCATGGGCGAGATAGAACGGGTCGACCCCGATACAGTGCCCGCCGACCAGCCCGGGAGAGAAGTCAAGAAAATTCCATTTGGTACCAGCGACTTCGAGTACGTCGTGGATCGAGATTCCCATCTTCTGAAAGATCGCGGTAACCTCGTTGATGAAGGCGATGTTGATGTCGCGCTGAGCGTTCTCGATCACCTTGGCGGCTTCGGCGGTACGGATGTCGCGGGCAAGGTGTACCCCGCCGGTGGTCACGCTGCCGTAGATGTCCGCCAGGATCCTGGCGACATCGTCGTTTTGTCCAGCCACCACCTTGGTGATGCGCGCGATGCTGTGGGCGCTGTCGCCCGGATTGATGCGCTCCGGAGAGTAGCCGAGATGGAAATCCCGGCCGCACGCCAGACCCGAGGCGGATTCGATGTCGCGGCCGCAGATGTCTTCGGTCACGCCCGGGTAGACGGTGCTCTCAAAGACCACGATCGCCCCTTTGGAGATGACCTCGCCGACGGTGCGGCTGGCCGCGCGCACCGCGCTCAGGTCCGGGACGTTGTGCGCATCGACCGGGGTGGGGACGGTAACGACGTAGATGTCATGGCCCCTCAGCCCGGCGGCGCAGGCGGTGAACCGCACGGTGGTCCGCGCCAGTTCGCGGCGGTCGACCTCCTTCGTGCGATCGGTGGCTTCCCGCAGCTGGGCGATCCGATCGGTATCGATGTCGAAGCCCGATACCGGGTAGTGACGCGCAAGCGCGACCGCAAGCGGCAGCCCGACATAGCCGAGTCCCAGGACCGCGATCCTGGGTCCGTCAGGCATCGGGCCGCCGGGCTTGCGAGGCCGCAATCGGACCGGCGAGCCGGTCGATCGCCGCAGGCAGCGCATCGAACCGGTCGATCAGCGCATCGGCACCGAGGCTGGCCGCAGGCACGGGGCCGTAGCCGAAGCTCACCGCGATGAAGCGCAGGCCCGCGGCTCTGGCCGCAGCAGCATCGGTTGCGCTGTCACCGACGAGCACCGCCGTCTCGGCACGTCCACCGACCCGCGCCAGCGC
This sequence comes from uncultured Rhodospirillaceae bacterium, assembly GCA_964347365.1. Lineage (GTDB taxonomy): Bacteria > Pseudomonadota > Alphaproteobacteria > MPNO01 > MPNO01 > CAYFYS01. Next base: position 3,988 of record CAYFYS010000038.1, read on the forward strand.
CTCGAAGACCGGAGCGGCATCGGGTTTCCTGGCCGCCAGCGTGTCGCCGGCCACGACGCCGGCGAAAAACGGGGCAAGGCCGAGCCCGGCCAGCACCCGATGGGTCAACGCCTCGGGCTTGTTAGTGCACACCGCAAGCTTCAGCCCGCGCGCAGCGAAGGTCTCCAGACAGACACGCACGCCGTCATAGGCGCGGCTGCCCGCGTCCGGGCACGCCTCGTAGACGGCGATGAACCGAGCGAAACAGGCATCGATTTCGTCCGGGGTACCGGCGCGGCCCGTCGCATCGAACGCATCGACGATAAAGGCGCGCGCGCCGCGACCGATGAACGCGCGCGTTTCCGACACATCGAGCGCCCGACGCCCCGCCCCGGCCAGCGCCGCGTTCGCCGCGGCATGGATATCCGGCAGACTGTGTACCAGCGTGCCGTCAAGATCGAAAACCACCGTCTCGATCGACCTTGCCGCAGTCCGGTTCACTCCGAAAGGCTCCCCCTGGACGGTTTCCGGCAATCTATAGCGTGGCCGCGCCGGATTATCCAGGATCGCGCATCCTGAATGATCCCAGCCTTCATCCGGCCCGGTTGGGAGAGCGGGCCGCAGCGCCGGCGGCGCCGAAGCTCTGCTTGACGCGCGTGGACGGCCCGTCTAGAGCGGCGCTGCGCGTTTACGATTTCGAAGGGATCATGCGCAGGATCGCGGTCACCAGCCGGTCGCTGCCCAAGCTGGCCGAGGCGCGCCGGGCGCTGATCACGCGCTATCCAGAGGCCGAGATCCGCTTCAACGACGACGACATCCTGTTTGAGGACGCAGATCGGCTGGTGGATTTCGTCGCCGACGCCGAGGCGGCGGTGATCGGCCTGGAGCGTTTTTCCCACGAAGTGGTGCGGCGTCTGCCGAACCTCAGGGTGATAAGCTGCTGTTCGGTCGGGGTCGATCATATCGAGCCGGAGGTGCTGGCCCGCCACGGCATCCGGCTGGGCTGGCGGGCCGGCGTCAACAAGCGCTCGGTCGCGGAGTTGACGCTCGGGCTGATGATCGACCTCCTGCGCGGCACGAACGCCTACAACGTCGCGCTGCGCGGCGGCGACTGGCCGAGCCAGCGCACGGGCCGGTTGCTGCGCGGGCGCGCCGTGGGCATCCACGGCTGCGGCAATATCGGCCGGGAGCTGGTGTCGCTGCTCCAGCCCTTCGGCGCCCGGGTCCTGGTCTGCGACAGGGTGGATCTGGGCTCCTGGCTGCGGCGCAACAACCTCACCCAGGTCGATCCGACGACGCTGTGGCAGGAGGCGGAGATCCTGAGCCTGCATCTGCCGCTCAATGCGAGCACGAGGGGGCTCTATCAGCGCGCGGTCGTGGAAAATCTGCGGCCGGGCGTGCTGTTGATCAACACCGCGCGTGGCGGCATTGTCGATGAGGCTGCAGTCCTGGCCGGACTCCGATCGGGCCGGATCGCAGGCGCTGCCTTCGACGTCTTCGCGGTCGAGCCGACGTTCGAGCCGGCCCTGTTCGGACTGGCGAACTTCATCGCCACCCCGCACATCGCCGGCAGCGCGGTCGAGGCGCGACTCGCGCTTGCCCATGCCGCGATCGAGGGGATCGAGGACAATGCACTCCCCGAACCGGGCGTGCCGCCGTTCGACTGAATGGGTTTGGCCGCCCGGGAGGGTGCCCCGAGACCGCCGCCGGGTCACCGCCCCGGCATGATGAAGGCGGGCCGGAGCCTTCGTTGCGTCGCAGACCGGAGGAATCGGTCAAGGACATGGCAAAGCACGATTTGGTCGCGGTTCGCCGCGCGCTGATATCGGTTTCTGACAAGCGCGGTCTGGCGCGCTTCGGCGGCGTGTTGGCGGCGCGCGGGGTCGAGCTCGTGGCAAGTGGCGGCACCGCCCGCGCACTCGCCGCCGAAGGGCTCGAAGTGCGCGACATCGCAGCGCTGACCGGTTACCCGGAGATGATGGGCGGGAGGGTCAAGACGCTGCACCCGGCGATTCACGGCGGCATCCTGGCCCGCCGCGACGTCGATGAGGACCGCCGCGCCATGGAGCGCCAGGGCATTGCCGCGATCGATCTCGTGGCGGTCACTCTCTATCCGTTTGAGGAGATGCTCGCCGCGGGCGCGGATTTCGCGACGTGTGTGGAGAACATCGACATCGGTGGGCCGGCGCTGATCCGGGCGGCGGCAAAGAACCATGCCTTCGTGACCGTGGCGACCGATCCAGAGGATTACCCGGAGATCCTTGCCGCGCTGGAGGCCGATGACGGCTGTACGACGGCCGCGCTCCGCGCGCGGCTGGCCGGATCGGCCTATGCGCGCACCGCCGCCTACGACGCCGCGATCGCGCAATGGCTGGCGCACCGCCTCGATCAACCCTTCCCGCGCCACACCGCCTTCGGCGGCGTGCGCGCCCGGACGATGCGCTATGGCGAGAACCCGCATCAGGAGGCCGCGCTCTACCGGACCGGTGCGGACCGGCCCGGCCCGGCGACGGCGCGACAGATCCAGGGAAAGCCGCTCAGCTACAACAATGTCGGCGATGCCGATGCAGCTTTCGCGCTGGTTGCGGAGTTCGACCGGCCGGCAATCGCGATCATCAAGCACGCCAACCCCTGTGGCGTGGCTACCGCACCCGGCCTGGTCGAGGCCCATGCCGCGGCGCTCGCCTGCGATCCGACCAGCGCCTTCGGGGGGATCGTGGCCGCGAACCGCCGGCTTGACGCGGCCGCCGCGCGCGCGATCGCGGCGGTTTTCATCGAGGTCGTGATCGCGCCGGCGATCGACGATGACGCCAGGGCCGTCCTTGCCGCCAAGGCGAACATCCGGGTTCTGGAGACCGGCGGCCTGCCGGACCCCGCGGCGCCGGGGCTCGCGGTGCGATCGATCGCCGGCGGGCTGCTGGTCCAGGACGACGATGCCGTCCGGTTGGATCCCGCGGCGCTGAAGGTCGTCACCCGGCGCGCACCCAGCGATGTCGAACGCGCCGATCTCGCCTTCGCGTTTTCCGTGGCCAAACACGTCAAATCGAACGCGATCGTCTATGCCAGGAACGGCGCCACCGTCGGGATCGGCGCCGGCCAGATGAGCCGCATCGATTCGGTGCGGATCGCCGCGGCCAAGGCCGCGGAGGCCGCGCGCGCAGCGGGGCTGGACGCACCGGCGACCCGCGGCTCCGTGGTCGCCTCGGATGCTTTCTTCCCGTTTGCGGACGGGCTGATCGCCGCCGCCGAGGCCGGGGCGCGCGCCGTCATCCAGCCCGGCGGGTCGATCCGCGATGCCGAAATCATCGCAGCGGCCGACGAACGGGGCCTGGCGATGGTCTTCACCGGCCACCGGCATTTCCGTCACTGATCCCCTGGCGGCTCCTTGACGGTGCACAGGATCGCCAGGCCACCGGCGAGAAAGACGACGACCGTCGTCATCCCGGCGCGCTGGGATTCGAAGGCGAGCGTCACCCAGGAGAGCAGCGCCGGGCCGAGAAAAGCCGTCACCCGGCCGGAGAACGCATAGAGCCTGAACATCTCCGTCCTGGTCTCGGCCGGCGCCATCCTGGCCATCAGCGATCGGCTCGCCGCCTGGGCCGGCCCCATGAAGACGCCCAGCGGCAGCGCAAGCAGCCAGAAGGCGGTCTTGCCCTCGACCAGGAGCAGCGGCGCCCCCAGTGCGATCATCCCGATCAGCGCGATCTGTACCACCCGCTTCGGACCCACGATGTCGTCGGCCCAGGCGAAGACCGCCGCGCCCAGCCCGGCGGTGACGTTGAGCGCGATCCCGAACTGGATGATCTCGGCAATCGACATGCCGAACGTGCCTGCGGCGTAGATGCCGCCGAAGGCGAACATGGTGTTCATCCCGTCCACGTAAAGCAGCCGCGCGGCGAGGAAGCGGGCGATATCGGCATGGGTGCGGACCGCGCGGATGGTCGCGATCAGGGTGCGGAGCCCTTCGCGCACCGCCCGGCCGGGACGGATCCCGCGCGCCGCGCGATCGGGAACGGCAAGGAACAGAGGCACCGCAAAGACGGCAAACCACAGCGCGACCATCGGCCCCACGATGCGGACATGCTCGGCCGCTTCCTTGTCGAGCCCAAAGACCGGCCGGTCGGCCTGGACGAAGAAGACCAGGGTAAGCGCGAGGCAGGACAGCCCGCCCATGTAACCCAGCCCCCAGCTCCACCCCGAGACCCGCCCGATGCGCGAGGGGGGCGCGACCTCCGGCAACATCGCGTTGTAGAAGATCGCCGCCATCTCGTAGCCGACATTGGCTAGGACGAAGAAGCCGAGCGCCCACAGGACGAAGCCGGGCTCCGGGGCGGCGAACCACAAAAGCGCGGTCGCTGCGATGGTGAACATCGTGAAGGCGCCCAGCCACGGCTTGCGTCTGCCGGTCTGATCAGCGATCGCCCCGAAGACCGGCCCGGCGACGGCGGCCAGCAGCGCCGACAGCGCCAGCGCCTGGCCCCAGAGCGCCGTCCCCGAGGTGATGTCCGCCGCAACGGCCTGTGCGAAATAGGCCGAGAAGACGAACGTGATGATGACTGTCGGAAAGCCTGAGTTCGCCCAGTCATAGAAGCACCAGGCGGCGATCGCCCGGCGGCTGGATCCGGTCATGGCACCACCCCGACGCAGACGGCGACGGTGGCCAAGCCGCGGTGGCCGTGCGACAATCCGGAAGACGCCCAACGCCAGGTTACGGGAGGCGCGACATGGCCTACACACTGGAAGCGTTCTGCGCAGACTGCCGGGATCATCTCACGGCCGATCCGGGTCCGGCCGGGCGCGATCGGGTCCGCCACGACCTCGAGCGGCTGCTGTCGGAGCGCGACTTCATCGCAGCCCATTGCGGCCCCGATGCCGAGCGCGGTGTCCATGTCCTCTACGAGGACCCCGAACTCGGCTTTCAGGTGCTGGCCCATGTCAACGCCCAGGCCCGCAAGTCGCCCCCGCACGATCACGGCACGTCCTGGGCGATCTACGGCCAGGCGGCCGGCTACACCGACATGACCGAATGGGCGCGCATCGACGACGGGACCGATCCCGGCAACGGTGCGGTCCGTGCCGAGACCAGCTATCGCCTGACCCCCGGCAAGGCCGGCGTCTATGCCGACGGCAAGATCCATTCGATCGACTACCCCGACAATGCGCGGTTCGTCCGGGTCACCGGCACCAACCTCGATGCGATCGACCGGATCGCCTTCAACCTGGAGACCGGTGCCATCCACCGGATGGGACCGCAGCGCGCATCCTGAGGATGCCGCGCCTGCGGAGCCGGCGCAACGCGCGCGCGACCGGACAGTAAGCGGCGGTCATCGGCCGAGGCCCAGCCGATCGAGGAAGGCCGTCAGCGCATCCGCGCACGCCTGCGGCCGTTCGAGCTGGAGCATGTGGGAGGTCCCGGCAATCGGCGTCCAGTCGAGGCCGTGCTCGGTATGCATTGCGCGGTTCACCCGGCCCGGCGCCAGCGCGCCGGGCGCCTCGGGGTCGCTGCCGATCAGCACGACCGGCCCGGCCAGCGTCCCCAGACGGGGACACAGATCGAGCCCGGCATTGGTCGCATAGACCCGGGATTCGCCCGCGCGCGGGCAGCACAGTACGCGCTCTCCGCTCGCGCTGTCCTTGCGGGTGATCGCGCGCGCCATCAGCTCGTGCGCGCCCTGCACCCAGCCCGCCAGGCTCCGCGAAGCCGCAAACCGCTCGGCGAGGCTCGCCACATTGCGGAACCGGTCCGGGCGCTGCGCCGCCCACTCGGACAGGCCGATCTCAAAGCCTCTCGCATCGTCGTGCAAGGGATGTCCGGGGCTCGGTATCAGCGGCGGGTCGAACAGCGCCAGCCCGTCCCACCGCCAGCCGCGATCCAGCGCGTGCCAGATCGCGGTGACCGCGGAGATCGAATGGAACACCCCGACGACGGGCTTGCGGCCGAAACGTTCATCGACGAGCGTGCGCAGACGGTCGAGATCGGCGACGAAGCGCGGCAGGTCGTGG
>CAYFYS010000039.1:0-9855 GCA_964347365.1 uncultured Rhodospirillaceae bacterium
CTGCGGACGATCCGGGCGCCTTCGACCATCGCCTTGAGCTTGCCCAGCGCGGTGTCGCGGTCGATGTATTTCATGCCGCAATCCGGCGCCGGGATGATGCGCTCGGGCGGCAGGATTTCGAGTGCGCGACGGATGCGCGCAGCGACGGTCTCGGCGGTCTCGATCCGCGGGTCGCCGAGGCTGAGAACGCCCAGGATGATCGTCTTGGACGGTATCTGCTTCAGGATGGCGAGGTCGAGGTCCGGCTGGGCGGCCTCGATGGAGACCTGATCGACCGCGGCGTCTTCGAGCTCGGGCAGGAACGAATAACCGCTCGGCCGGTCGTGGACGATATGGGCATAGCCGAAGCACAGATGCACCGCCGTCGTGCCCTCCACCCCTTCCAGCGCGCGGTTGATCGCCTTGACGGCATAGGTCCTGGCGATCTCCGGGCGCGCCTGCATGTAGGGCTCGTCGAGCTGGACGACGTCGATGCCGGCGGCAAACAGCGCCTTGATCTCCTGGTTGACGGCCGCGGCATAGTCCATCGCCGCCGCCTCGTCATCGCGATAGTGGTCGTTCTGCGCCTGCTGGGTCATGGTGAACGGGCCGGGCAGGGTGATCTTGGTCATCCGGTCGGTGTTGGTGACCAGGAATCGGGCATCGCGCAGCGCGACCGGGCGCGTGCGCGCGATCGCGCCGGCGATCCGCGGCACCGGGTTGGAGTGGCCGGTGCGGTCGATGGCGGTGCCCGGGGTCTGGATGTCGATGCCGCCGAGCGCGGTCGCGAAACGGTTGGAGTAGCTTTCGCGCCGGATCTCGCCGTCGCTGATGATGTCCACCCCGGCCAGCTCCATGTCGTGGATCGCGGCCAGCGTGGCGGTGTCCTGGGCCTCTTCCAGGTCCTCCTCGGCGATCTTCCAAATCTCGCGGGCGCGCACCCGGGGCGGCAGCCGGCCCTTGAGGTTGCCGCGATCGACCAGCCAGTCGGGCTGGACATAGCTCCCCACCACGGTCGTCGGCAGCAAGGTTGCGGCCATCACGCTCCCCCTTCGTCCGAGGAGGCGACTATACACCGAAATCCGGCGGTTGCCCGTCCGGCGATCGGGCGGCTAGTGTCGGCACCGGTTCGCCGGGGGCGGGCCGGTGCACGCAGGGACGGAAGATGCGCGATCAGTCGATCCGGGGCCATCTCGGCAACCTCGAACAGCAGGACGAGCTGGTCCACTTCACCAGGCCGGTCGATCCGCGCGAGAACGTCTCCGCGCTGTCGTGGAAGACCTATGACGCGCTCGGCAAGGCGGCGCTGTTCTCCAACCTTCCCGACCATGCCGGGTGGCGGGTGTGCAGCCAGGTGGTCGCCGACCGCAGGAAGTGGGCGATCGCGCTCGGCGTCGCGCCCGAAGCGCTGATCCCGACGCTCCTCGCCCGGGTCCGCAACCCGGTCGCACCGACACAGGTGGACCGGGCCGAGGCCCCGGTGAAAGAGGTCGTGCTGACCGGCGCGGCGGCGGATCTGACCAGGATCCCGGCGGTCTGGCATTCGCAGAACGATCCCGCACCCTATATCGCCTCGGGCATGGCGATCATCAAGGACCCCGAGACCGGCGCGCGCAACGTCTCGATCCACCGCCAGCAGATCCTGGGACCCGACAGTACCGGGTTCCTGATCTGCCCGCGCCATGCGCTGCGGATCTACCAGATGTATCAAGCCCGCGGCGAGGCGATGCCGGTGGCGATGGTCGTGGGTGCCCACCCGGCGCTGTACTACGCCGCGGCCTTCACCTCGACCTTCGGGTTGGACGAGTTGACGATCGCCGGCGCGCTGCTCGACGACCCGATCCGCATGGTCGCGTGCGAGACCATCGACCTCGAAGTGCCGGCCGAAGCCGAGATGGTCATCGAGGGCGAGGTGCCGGTGGACCAGATGACACCCGAAGGCCCGTTCGGCGAGGCCACCGGAACCTACGCGATGGAGGGCGCAACCCAGGTCTTCCGGATCAAGGCGATCACGCGCCGATCCGATCCGATCTTCTATTCGATGCAGTGCGGCATCCCGATGACCGACACCCAGTCGATCACCGCCACCTGCATCGAGACCGTGGTCAGCGAGCATCTGCGTGCAATCGAGGGCGGGCTGGATCTGCGCGACGTCCGGCTGCTGGGTATCGCCGGGCTGATGGCGATCGTGGTGAAGCTCCGCCCGCGCGTCGAGGGCCAGGCCAAGACCGCGCTGATGGCAGCGCTGTCGAGTCCTTATCTGCATCCCAAGCTCGCCATCGCGGTGGACGAGGACATCGATGCCGGCGATCTGCGCCAGGTCTTCTGGTCTCTGACCACCCGCGTCCATGCCGCGCGCGATGTGGTCCGCATCCCCAATACCAGGATCTGGTCGCTCGACAACGTCTCGGACATCGTGCCGGGGATGAGCGCGATGTACAGGATCGGCGCGAAGACGATCATCGATGCGACCATGCCGGCAGCCGGCGACGGGGCGGCGCGCGAGCGCTTCCGCCCGGCGATGCCGTTCAACCACGAATCGGTCGATCTGGCCGACTTTTTGGACTAGGGGGCCGGCGCGCGCCCGGCCAGCACGTCCCGCCAGTGGCGGTAGAACCCGACATGGTCGGCCTCGTGGTCCCAGCTCGGGCACGACCGGACCGGGCGCATACCGAGTGCGCGCGCACGCGCGTCGGGACCATCGATGGCCTGCGCAAGACCCCTGGCGTATTCGTTCCAGCCCGCCGCCGAGCCGCGGCAGCCGGCCTGGGCGGTGTCCAGCGAGACCACGTCGTCGGACGTTGCAAGCCCGGTGACCAGGAAGAAATCCTCGAACTTCCTCAGCCGCGCGAACCGCGCCTCGGCCGGTTCGCCCTTCGGCGCGATGCACCAGATCGTCACCTCGGTACGCTCGGCTCCGAGCGGGCGGTGGGTGCGCAGATGGGTCGAGGCAAGGTCGTTGAGCACCAGGTTGGGGAAGACGAGCACGTTGCGGCCGCGGCGCAGCATCCAGTCGGCCATCGCACCGCCCGGCCGGCGCTCGATCGCCGCGCGCGCCGGCGCCAGCGGGGCGGCCTCTGGGCTCGCGCGGTCGGCCCACAGCGCGATGTGGCCGCCGCCGAGGTCGTAGCAGCCGTTGGCGACATTGCCGGTGATCCGACCGGTCTCGGTCTTCAGCAGCCCTTCGGTTCCCTCGCGCGCCTCGCGCGCAGCCACGGTCGCGGCGAAGTTCCGGTGCACGGTGCCGACATGGTAGCCGTCGGTGACGTTCTCGGCCTGGTACTTCCAGTTGTGGTCGCAGCCATAGGTCTGCGACCCCGCCAGGATGTACCGCCCGTCCGGCGCCAGGTCGGGGAACATGTCGATGAAGAACCGCGCCTGACCGAGATGATCCTCCAGCGAGCCGGCCGCAGCCTCCAGGCAGCCGAAGACGAAGCCGCGATAGGCCGCCACCAGCGGCACCGGGGCGAGGTCGAACCGCGAACGGTCGAACCCCGGATCGGGGAAACCGCCCCGCTGGTTCTTGATCTTGACGCACCGTCCTTCGGTGTCGTAGCTCCAGCCGTGGAAACGGCAGGTCAGGATCCGCGCGTTGCCCGACCGGCAGGGCGTCAACACCGCACCGCGATGGGCACAGGCGTTGAGGTAGGCGCCGATGCCGCCGTCCGCGCGGCGGATCGCATAGACCGGCTGGCGGCCGATGTGGGTGGCGAAGTAATCGCCGGGCCGGGCGATCTGGCTTTCGTGGCAGAGATAGTTCCACTGGCGCTCGAAGATCAGCGCCATCTCGGCCTCGTGCAGCTCGGCATCGTGAAAGGCGCGCCGGTCGATGCGAAAGACGTGCTCGTCCGGCCGGTCGTCGATATAACGGACGGCATCGAATCCTGGATGGGTCATCGCATCCTCCCGGCCGGTGGGGAAGTGTGGACCAGCGGGGCTGGCCTGTCCATGCCGCCCGGACCGGCCGTGACCCTTTCGGAAGGAGACCGTGGATGGCAGGTGACAATCTCCGCTGCGTGCTGGCCTATGGCGATCTCAGGGAATGGATCGCCGAGGCCGACCGGCTGGGCGAACTCCGCGTGGTGCGCGGCGCGTCCTGGCAGGAGGATATCGGCCTTGCCGCCGAGGCCGTGATCAAGCGCGACGACGGGCCGGCGGTACTGTTCGAGGACGTGCCGGGCTGCGCGCCGGGCCACCGGCTGATCATGAACGTCTTCGCCGGCCGGCGGCGCAACATGACGCTGGGCTTTCCGGACGGGCTGTCCAAGGTCGAACTCAGCGAGGCCTGCTATGCCGGCTTCGTGAAGGACCGGCCGCTGATCCCCCACCGCATCGTCGCCGACGGCCCGGTGCTGGAGAACGTGCTCACCGGCCAGGACATCGACCTGATGAAGTTCCCGACACCGATCTGGCATGTCGCGGACGGGGGACGTTATATCGGCACCGGATGCTATTCGATCACCCGCGATCCCGACGACGGCTGGCTCAATGTCGGCACCTACCGCGCGATGGTGCACGACCGCAAGTCGGTCGGCGTCCTGATGGTGCCGGGCAAGCACGGCCATACGCACCGCGAAAAGCATTTCGCGCGGGGCGAGCGCTGTCCAATCGTCATGGTGTTGGGCGGCGAGCCGATGTCCTTCTACGCTGCCTGCACCGAGGCGCCAGCCGGCACCTGTGAATTCGACATCGTCGGCGGCATCAGGGGCGCGCCGCTGGACTGCATTGCGGGCAGGATCACCGGCCTGCCGTTCCCGGCCAACGCCGAGGTGGTGATCGAGGGCCATCTCAGCGCCGGCCACGACAAGATGGAGGGTCCGTTCGGCGAGTGGACCGGCTATTACGCCAGCGGCGAGCACCCTGAACCGGTCCTGGAGATCGAGGCGCTCTACCACCGCAACGACCCGATCCTGCTGGGCGTGCCGCCGATGGGCGGCGGATCGGACGAGATGGGCCGCTACCGCGCGGTGCTGCGCTCGGCGATGGTCAAGGAGGCGCTCGCCGCCGCCGGCGTGCCCGACGTGGCCGGGGTGTGGTGCTACGAGATCGGCTCCTCGCGCCTGCTGCACGGCGTGGCGATCAGGCAGCGCTACCCGGGCCACGCCAGACAGGCCGGCCATGTGGCCGCGCTCTGCCATGCGGCGAACTACGCCAACCGCTACGTGGTGGTGGTCGACGAGGACGTCGACGTCACCGACCTCGAGGAGCTGTGGTGGGCGCTGCTTACCCGCTCGGACCCGGCGACGTCGATGGACATCATCCACGGCGCGCGCACCTCGCCTGCCGATCCGCTGCTGAGCGCCGAGAAGCGCGCCCGCCAGGATCTCAGCATGGGCCGCGCGGTGATCGACGCCTGCCGGCCGTTCCATTGGCGCGAGCAGTTCCCCAAGGTCAACGCCCCCGACCCCGACCAGGCCAGACGCGCGCGCGAGAAGTTCGGCCACCTGCTGGCGCCCCGCGGCCGCTGCCGCGCGCCGGGCGCCCCGTGCGCTCGGTGGAGCGGGGCAGATCTCCCGCCGGGTCAGCCGGCCAGGCCGGGCCGGTCTGTACCCGCGCCACGCCGGGCGATAGGATCGCGGACGCGGCACACGGCGGGGAGCGGACATGGCAGCCTACAGACCGCCGGTCGAGGACATCCTCTTCGTGTTGCGCCGGGTGATCGACACCGCGCGGGTGCTCCGCCTGCCTGCCCACGCCCATCTCGACGACGAGACGCTGGCAGCGGTGGTGCGCGAGGCGGGCCGGCTGGCCGCCGAGACGATCGCGCCGATCAACCGGGACGCCGACCGGATCGGCGCACGCCTGGACGACGACGCGGTCCGCCTGCCGCCCGGCTTCGATGCCGCCTACCGCGCCTTCTGCGACGGCGGCTGGCCCGCGCTCGCGCTGCCCGAGGCGGTCGGCGGCCAGGCGATGCCGGAGATCGCCCAGGCCGCGGTCTCGGAGATGTCCAACGGCGCAAGCCTTGCCTTCACCATGTTGACGGTCGCCGGGCGGGCGGCCGCACGGGTGCTGCTGGCCCATGCCGATGCGGCGATACGGGCGCTCTACGTGCCGCGCCTGGCAAGCGGCGAATGGGCCGGCACCATCGTGATGACCGAGCCCCACGCCGGCTCCGATATCGGCCGGGCGCGCACCAAGGCGGTCGCCCGTGGCGACGGCTCTTATGCGCTCGACGGGACCAAGATCTTCATCTCGTTCGGCGAGCACGATGCGACCGAGCAGATCTGCCACATCGTGCTGGCGCGGATCGCCGGCGCGGCGCAAGGCGTGCGCGGGCTCAGCCTGTTCCTGGTCCCGAAATTCCTGCCCGGCGGGGACGGCACGCTCGGGCCCCGCAACGCCGTGCGCGCCACCCGCATCGAAGAGAAGATGGGCATTCACGGCGCGCCGACCTGCGAGATGCGGCTCGACGATGCGACCGGTTTCCTGCTGGGTGCGCCGGGCCGCGGCATCCACAACATGTTCACGATGATCAACACCATGCGGCTGGAGGTGGCCCTGGAAGGCGTCGGCATCGCCGGGGCGGCGCTGGACAAGGCGCTGGCCTATGCCGCGGAGCGCATCCAGGGGGGCAACGCCGCGGCGGAGGACACGCCGATCATCGCCCACGCCGATGTCCGCCGCACGCTTCTGACCATGAAGGCGCAGACCGGCGGCGCGCGGGCGCTGGCCTACGAGGCCGCCTGTCAGATCGACCTCGCGCGCGGCGGCGAGGACGCCGATGCCGCCGCCCTGGCCGCCTTCCTGCTGCCGGTCTGCAAGGCCCACTGCACCGAGCTCGCCGTGGATGTCGCAAGCCTTGCCATCCAGGTCCACGGCGGCCACGGCTACATCGTCGAGCACGGCATCGAACAGCTCATGCGTGATGCCCGTATCACCCCGATCTACGAGGGCACCAACGGCATCCAGGCGATCGACCTGGTGCTGCGCAGGCTGGGGCGCGACGAAGGCGCGGCCTTTGCGATCCTGGTCGGGCGCATCGAGGCGCAGCTCGCCGCCGCCGCCGCCGGCCCGGCAGTGCCGGAGATTCATGCCGCCCTCGCCGACGGGCTGGGGACGCTGCGCGCGGTCACCACCCATGTCCTGGACTGCTTGGCGGAAGCGGCCGCGCCCGATGCCCTGGCCGGCGCCACCCCCTATCTGCGCCTGGTCGGAACCGTCGCCGCGGGCTGGATGTGGCACCGCATGGCCGAGGCGGCGGGCACGGACCGCCACGGCGCGGAGATCCGCGCGCTGGCCCGCTTCTACGCCCTGGAGATCATGCCGGCTGCCGGCGCTCTGGCCGCGAGCGCCCGCAGCGGCGCGGAACACCTCTACACGCTGGACACAGACCAGATCGCAAGAGCCTGAGCGTTTCCAATTCCAGGCGAAACCGATTAGGTTGGGAAAGGTCCGGTCGAGTCCCGGGCTTTGCCGCAAGAGCCCATCCCGGTTCGTATCGTCGCCATGCGGGCGCGCTCGGCGTGCCTTCCTGCGGCGCAGCGGGCCGCCGACCACAAGGACCAGCCCCGGCGCGCCGATGCTCCTGCAGTTCTTCCGCTCCAACCCGTACGGCTGGGTCGTCGTCGCCGTCCTGTTCGTGGTGCTCAGCCTGGTCATGGTCTCCCGGACGACGATCGGGCTGCTGATCCCGACCTGGGAGGAGGAGCTCGGCTGGGACCGGACCTTCATCTCGACCGGCGGCGCGGTGATGCTGGTCGTCATGGCCGTCGGCTCGCCGCTGGCCGGGCTCGCGCTGGATCGGATCGGCGCGCGCGCGGTCAATGTCGCAGGCCTGTTGATCGTCGCGCTGGCGATGCTGCTCACCGCCGGGATGAGCGCGGGCTGGGAATACATCCTGATCTTCGGGGTGATCGGCGGGGTCGGGTTCTCGGCGATCTCCGCCCCGCTGATCGGCACCGTGGTCTCGCTCTACTTCGAGGACCACCGGGGCCTTGCGACCGGAATCGCCTCCTCGGGGGCGACCGGCGGACAGCTCATCCTGATGCCGCTGCTGGCGGTCGCGGTCGCAGCGATCGGCTGGCGGACGAGCTTCGTCGCCCTGGCGGCGCTGCTCGCCGCAACGGCGGTGCTGACCTGGATATTGATCAAGCGCCAGAGCCCCGCCAGCCTGGATTCGGGCGCGACCGGGTCGACCGTCTGGGCGCAGCTCGCCTTCCTCGCCCGGTCGCGGTCGTTCTGGCTGATGGGGCTGGGCTATATCGTGTGCGGGTTCACTACCATCGGCGCAATCCGCATCCATTTCCTTCCCTATGCCGCTTCGTGTGGATTCCCGCCGGTCCAGAGCGCGACCGCGTTCGGCGTGCTGGCGACGTTTTCGGCGATCGGCATGATCGGCTACGGCGCGCTGTCGGATCGGCTCCATCGACCGCTGCTGCTGGCCAGCGTCTATTTCCTGCGCGCGTTCTGCTTTTTGATGTTGATGTACATCTCCGGCGATGTGCCGTTGCTGTTCATCTTCGCCACCCTGTTCGGGATCTTCGATTTCTCGACCTTCCCGATCGTGGCCAACATCGTGGCCACCCATATCGGGCTGCGCATCATGGGGCTGACGATGGGGCTCCTGTTCGCCTTTCACTCCGTGGGCGGCGCGCTGGGCTCCTTCGCCGGCGGCTGGCTGTTCGACGCCTTCGCCCGGTACGACTGGATGTGGCTGCTGTCCTTCGCGCTCGCGCTGCTGGCGGCGTTTCTGTCGCTGTTCATTCCCGAGACCCGCGGCCGCGGCATGGTGCCGGCGGCTGCGGCCGGCTGAACCGGTACCGCGGCGGGCCCCGGATGCGCGGCCGGTCAGTCGAAACGCACCGCACCGGGCAGCGCGGCGAGCGCGGTGCGGGCGACGTCAAGGTCTTCGTGACCCTGGCCCGACCCGACCCCGATCCCGCCCAGAACGTGGCCGTCGACGATGATCGGCAGCCCGCCGGGCAGGTTGACCCGCTTGCCGCCGGTCGCGATGGCGAGCTTGATGTCCACGCCCTCGGGGATCTGGCCGGTCGGCGCGCCGTAGGAGGCTGCGGTCATCGCCTTGGCGAGCGCGGAATCGATCGAGAGCACGAACGCCCCGTCCATCCGGGAGAACGCCAACAGATGACCGCCGGTATCGACGACCGCGATGCATTGCGGCACGCCCATGGCGCGGGCTTTTTCCACCGCGGCCTGGAGCATCTTCATGGCGCCGTCGTTGGTCAGGCGCAGCGCGGGTGCGGTCTCGGCCATCGTTTCCTCCGTTGGCGGCACCGCGCGGCGCGCGGTCTGCTCGATCCGGGGATTCAAGCGCGCCGGGCGCGGGGGTTGTCAATGGCCACACGACCCCGCCACAGCCGGGCATGCGCGCTTGTGAGCCCGTGCGGGCGCAGATACAGTGGCCGTTCACCGAACGAGGAGGGAACCGACCATGGCCGCTTCGACGCCGCTGCTGAAGCATGAGTCCGCGCTCGGCCCGCTCGCCTCGCGCTATGTCGACGTCGCGGACATCCCCTGGAAGCCGACCCAGTGCCCGGGCGTGGAGATGAAGGTCCTCGTCGAGAATCCCGAGACCGGCCTGCTGACGGCGCTGTTCAAATGGGCGCCGGGGGCGGTGCTGCCGATGCACGAACACGTCGCGCTCGAGCAGACCTTCGTCCTCGAAGGCAGCCTGCGCGACGACGAGGGCGAGGTGACGGCGGGCAACTATGTCTGGCGCCCGGCGGGCAGTCGCCACTACGCGACCGCGCCCGACGGCGCGCTGGTGCTGAGCGTGTTCCTGAAACCCAACAAGTTCCTGGAGGGCGAGATCGCCGGCCAGGAGCTGCGGTAGCCGCCGCCCACCGGTCGCGCCAAGCCGTACCCACCGGCAGGGTCGGAAGGAGGTTGCGTGCGCCCTGGCATGTGGTATAC
>CAYFYS010000040.1:0-9774 GCA_964347365.1 uncultured Rhodospirillaceae bacterium
GGAACAGCGCGCCGAAAATCGCCGGCGAGATGTTCGACCAGTCGAAGCGGCAGGCATCCAGCAGCGCCCCGCGCATGGCCGCATTGAAGGAGAACGTCCGCAGATGCCCTTTGAACAGCGCGCCGTTGACGTAGGGAAACCGCGCCAGATCCTCGTCCAGCGTGCCTGCGCGCGCGTCTTCCGGCGTGTCGAGCACCTCGAACAGTTGTGCGAGCCACGGCCCGAGATCGGCCCCGTCCGCGCCCGTGCGCGCCTCGATGAAGTCGAGGAAGATATCGCGCGGCTCGAACACCCCGGTGTCGTCGGCGAACAGGCAGAAGACGATCCGCACCAGAAAGCGTTCCAGGTCGTACCCCCGGTGCCCGGCATCGGCGAGCGCATCGTGCAGCCGCCCGACCAGCTCGGCGGCTTCGATGTTCGCCGGGTCCTGGTCGCGGAACGCCCGGCGCTGCACCCCGAGGATGAAGCCGAACGCTTCCACATGCGTCGGCAGGTCGGCGAGCGCGAACGCAACGACCTCCCGCTCGTCCAGATCGCGCAGTTCGAAGCTCTGGAAGTCGCTTACCAGGATGTAGCGCGGGCGGTCGCGCTCGGGCAGCGCATCGAAATACGCCCCGGCCTGTTCGTAGGCCCTGTCGAGGGCGCGCCCGGCGCTCTTCTGCTCGACGATCAGCACGCCCGGCCAGAACAGGTCGATGAAGCCCCGCCGGTTGTCGAGCTTCGCGACATGGGCCTCGTAACGCGCAACGTTCCGCCGCCGCACCCCAAAGATTTCAAAGAAGGCGTTGTAGAAGCTCTGCGTTTCGCCCTTCTCGCAGGCCGCATCCCGCCATTCCTCGGCGAAGGCGGCCGCACGGGCGCGGACCTCGTTCCACGACAGGCGCACGGACTACCGTGTTTCCTGATCGAAATAGTCTTCGTCGATCCGTTTGACTTCGTGACGGACATGCCTGCGCACGCCGATTCCGTACCGGACCATGAGCCGTGCCAGCTCTGCGCCGTCGATCAGGACGATCCGCTTCGGGCTTCGCGCCAGGTAAGCCTTCGCGGAATCCGTGAACGTGGCGGTGGTAACAAAGACCCCCTTGGTCGTGCCGGCCGCATCGATCGCGCCGGCGAAATTGCGCAAATCGCCTTCGCCCACCGTGTTCCCGTCGGCATATTTCTTCACCTGAACATAGACCTCGTCCAGGCCGAGCCGGTCTTCCCGGATCGTGCCGTCGATACCACCGTCGCCCGAGCGTCCGGTTACGCTGCCCATCGAAGCATCGCCCCCGCCGTAGCCCATGGCGATCAAGAGATCGACGACCACGCGTTCGAGAAACGACGGGGCCGTCTTGCGAACCCGGTCCAGGACATCGGCCTCCAGCTCGTTGCGCAACTGCTGTACCGCCCGATCGAGCGCCTCCTCCGGCGTATCCGCGGAATCGTCCGGCGGCGACGCGGCTACCCTGTCCGGCGACGCTGAATTGGCCCGTTGCGACCAATTCCTGAAATCGGGGTAGTCGCGCAGCATCCCCTTGTCGATTCCGGTCGGCGAGCGCGACAGCAGGCGCCCACCTTCGGGCGCCAGCCGGTAGACGCCGCGGCGAACCCGTTCCACGAGACCGGCGCGCACCATGTGGATGACCGCACAACTCACCCGGATGACGAAGAGCGACTGCTGCCCGCCGACAGGAGGCATCTCGCGAATGTCTTCGGTTGTCAGCCCTTCCCCGGCACGGACTCGCGCGCGCACTTCCGAGAGCGGCGTGTCCGCGCCGTCGGCGAGCGCCTTGAGGGCCGGGAGCATGAGCGACTGAAAGTCGGGAACAGCCATCGTTCCAGACGCGCCTATGCTGCCGACGGCCGGGCGTTGCAGGCTCGGCGATCCGCCGTCCGAACGGCCCGATGGGCGGATCGTATCTGGAACATTAATCGAACCTTGTCTGTTGATGTCGCGCGGACTGTGACCCTCCTCTGCGTTCGGGTCAATCCTGACGCGGCCGGCAACCGGCTGGCCTGGCCCAGCGCGGCCCGGTATCGTGGGCCGGGCGCGCGTGAGGCGGCCGGCCTCGACGACGCCGATTCGGCGGGGAAGCAATGGCACAGCTCAGCGCGGCATTCGGCCGCGACGGCAAGGTGATCGCGCTCGTCTGCGTGCCGCACATGCTGTCCCACGCCTATTTCCTCGTCCTGCCGCCGCTGTTTCCGGTGCTGAAGGACGCCTTCGGGGTCAGCTACACCGAGCTCGGCCTCGCGCTGAGCGTCTTCGGGCTCGCCGCCGGGCTGGGCCAGATTCCGGTCGGCTTTCTGGTCGATCGGATCGGCGGGCGCACCCTCCTGGTCGTCGGCATGGCCGTACAGGGCAGCGCCATCGCCATGATCGGCCTGTGCGAGTCCTATTGGCAGGTCACGCTCCTGTGCGGCCTGGCCGGCGCCGCCCATACGGTCTATCACCCCGCCGATTACGCGATCCTCACCGCCACCGTGACGGAAAACCGGCTGGGACGCGCCTACGGCATCCATTCCTTCACCGGCACGCTCGGGTTTGCGATCGCGCCGCTGTTCATGGTCACCGTGGCCGAGCTGTGGCACTGGCGCGCGGCGTTTCTGGCGATCGGGGCGGTTGGCGTCGCGGTCTCCCTGCTGGTGTTCCTCAACCGCTCGCTGCTCGATCGCGACCGGCAGGACAGGGCGGCCCGTGTAACCACGGGCGGCGGTCGGACGGACGGCACACGGGCGGGCATCCGGCTGCTGCTGTCCGCACCGATCCTGATGTGTTTCTTCTACTTCGTCTGCCAGATGGCCGGTGTCGGGGGGCTGCGGGCCTTTGCGGTCGCCGCGCTCGACCGGCTCTTCCAGACGCCGTTGAGCGTGGTGAACACCGCATTGTTCGGTCTTCTGGTCGGCAGCGCGGTCGGCGTTCTGGTCGGCGCCCAGCTTGCCGATCGCTACGGCCCGCGGATCGGCACTGCGGTCCTTACCCTGGTCCCGGCGGCGTTGCTCACCGCTGCGCTGGGTGCGGTTCCGATGCCGTTGCCGGTTCTGACCTGTTGCCTGACGGCGATCGGCTTCCTGAGCGGGTTCATCCTGCCGTCGCGTGATCTGCTGCTGCGCGCGGTCACGCCCGACGGCGCGATGGGGCGGGTGATGGGCTTCGTGTCCAGCGGGGCGAACCTCGCCGGCGGGCTGGTGCCGCTGGGCTTCGGCTTCGTCCTGGACGCGCATCCGCCGGGCTGGGTGTTCTGGATTTCGGCGGCGCTGATCGGGCTGGCGTTGCTGAGCTTCGTGACCGTGCGCGGGCGCTACGGTTGATGAGCGCGCCTTCGGCGAGCCTCGGCGGGTCCGTGCGGATCATCTCCCTGGTCGGTGCGGCCCACATGATGAGCCACATCTTCCACCTCAGCCTGCCGCCGCTGTTCCCGCTCCTGGTCGCTGACCTGGAGGTCTCCTATACCGCGCTGGGCCTGGTACTGAGCGTCTTCAGCATGGCCGCCGCGCTGGGCCAGGTGCCGTGCGGCTTCGTGGTCGACAGGATCGGCGGCCGGCGCGTCCTGATTGCCGGCCTGCTGGTCCAGTCGATCGCGATCGCCCTGGTCGCGTTTGTCGGCGCCTACTGGTCGCTGTTGGCGCTGTTCACCGTTGCGGGTCTGGCGCATGCGGTCTACCATCCGGCGGATTACGCCATCCTGTCGCAAGCGGTGCCGGAGACACGGCTCGGCCGCGCCTATACGTTCCACTCCTTCAGCGGCAATGTCGGCACCGCGATCACCCCGATGACAATGGTCGCCCTGACCGCGCTGTGGGACTGGCGCGCCGCGTTCCTGCTGATCGGCATTGCCGGCATCGTGTTCGCGTTTGTCCTGATCCCCTTCGGCGGCCAGCTTGAAGGCGGTGAGCCGGCGCGCCGGCACGGCCCCCGGAACGAAGGCCCCGGCGGGTTGCGGGCCGGAATCGGGCTCCTGACCTCGACACCGATCCTGTTGTGTTTCCTGTTTTTCGTCATCATGAACACCGCCTTTGCCGGGGTCCGGGCGTTCGCACCCTCTGCCCTGGTCGGGATGTATGCGATGCCTCTGGCGACGGCGAACGGCGCTCTGACCGGGTTCATTCTGGGTGGCGCGGCGGGAATCCTCGCCGGCGGCGTGCTGGCCGACCGCTTCGGCGCCAGAACCATCACGGCCGTCATCGGGTTGACCGGCGCGGGCGCGATGATGTTCACGCTCGGAAACGTCTCGCTTCCGATCGTTGTTCTCGTCGGTGTCCTGACCACGGCCGGGTTTTTGCGGGGCATCGTCCAGGGCACGCGTGACCTGATGGTCTACACGGCCACCCCGCACGGCGACCACGGAAAGGTGTTCGCCTTCGTCTCCACCGGCGGACATGTCGGCATGGCCGCAATGCCGCTGGTGTTCGGCTGGATCATGGATGCCGGTCGGCCGGATGCAGCCTTTCTTATCGCCGGCGTCCTCGCCCTGCTGGCGGTTGCGACTTTCGTGGGCGTGCGCCGCTACGTCCCGTCCAGGGTCGATCCGATCCGTTAGGAAGGAATCAGAAGGGACAAAAGGCTGTGTCTGGGTTCGGTGGAAGGTGTTTCCGGCGCATGCCTTTATCGGGCACGCATCGGCGGGCGTTCGGAGGGTCACGGTGGACGCCATAGCCGGGCCGCGGGTTCGATTCCGCGACGACGGGCCGCAGGTCGAAGATTTCAGGACCGCCGTCCTCGCCGGGCTTTCCGGCAAGCCCAAGACATTGCCCTGCAAGTTCTTCTACGACAGCGTCGGCTCCGCGCTGTTCGAGAGAATCTGCGCCTTGGAGGCGTACTACCCCACCCGCACCGAGATCGGGCTTCTGGAACGCCACGGCCCGGAGTTCGCCAGGATCATCGGCCGCAACTGCCACATCATCGAGTTCGGCAGCGGCGCGCCTACGAAGATCCGGGTGCTGCTCTGCGCACTCGAACAGCCGGGCGCCTACACGGCAATCGACATCGCGCGCGCGCAACTGATCGAGTCCACGCGCACGATCGCAGAAGCGTTTCCGGATCTCGCCGTGGAAGCGATCTGCGCCGATTATACAAGCGGCGTCGCGGTCGCGGACTCCGCCCGGGCGTCGGGTGGGATGCGCGTAGGCTTCTTCCCCGGCTCGACGATCGGAAACTTCACGCCCGAAGAAGCCGGGCGCTTTCTTGCGCTGGTCGCCCGGACCCTCGGCAAGGGCGCTGCACTTCTGATCGGCGTCGATCTGAAGAAGGACGAACGCCTTCTCACCGCCGCCTACAACGACCGTGAAGGGCTCACCACGTCCTTCAACAAGAACCTTCTGGCGCGCATCAACCGCGAGCTCGGCGGCGATTTCGATCTCGCGGCGTTCAGACACGAAGCGCCCTACAACCGCCTCCTCGGCAGGATCGAGATGCATCTGGTCAGCACGCAGCCCCAGAGCGTTCATGTCGATGGGCACATGTTCGCCTTCGAGGAAGGCGAGAGCGTCCACACCGAGAATTCCTACAAATACACGGTCGAGGAATTTTACGGCCTGGCCGGCAAGGCCGGGTTCGCGCCGGTGTCCACCTGGACCGATGCGCGCCGGATGTTCGGCGTTCACCTGCTCTGCGTGCGTTAGAGGCGATGGCCTCCGGGCTCGACGGAAGGGCGCGCGCAACCTATCTGGAAGGTGAGGAGGATCGCCACGGATTGACCACGGCAGGCGTGGAGTCCGGCCGAGCGGAGATGGCGCGATGAACAAGACGGGCAAGGCTGGAACCCCGAGCAAGGAGACCAGGAAGCGCCGGCGTCGGGCGGTGCGCCGGCGGCTGCGGCTCGGGCGGTGGATCCGCGCCTATTTCTTTGCCGGCGTGCTGGTTACCGCGCCGATCGTCATCACCTTCTACATCGCCTGGCTGATCATCGACTGGATCGACAGCAAGGTCACCCCGCTGATCCCCGCCGCGTACAACCCTGAGACCTATCTGCCGTTCTCCGTTCCGGGGCTCGGCCTGGTGATCGTGTTCATCCTGCTGACCGTCATCGGGGCGGTGGCGGCCGGGGCGGTCGGTCGGATATGGGTGTCGGTCACCGAGCAGCTGCTGGCCAAAATGCCGGTGATCCGCAGCGTTTACGGCGCGACCAAGCAGATTTTCGAAACGGTGCTGAGGCAGCAGTCCAACGCGTTCCGCCAGGTGGTGCTGTTCGAGTATCCACGCCGGGGGAGTTGGGCCCTGGGCTTCATCACCGGCCGGACCATGGGCGAGGTCCAGGAGCTCACCGAAGACGAGGTCGTCAACGTCTTCCTGCCGACCACGCCCAACCCCACGTCGGGTTATCTGCTGTTCATTCCCAAGCGCGAGCTGGTCATCTTGTCGATGTCGGTCGAGGAAGGCATCAAGATGGTCGTCTCGGGCGGCATCGTCACGCCGCCAGACCACCGTCCGGCAGCCCGGAAGGCGATCAAGCGGGTCGCCCCGGCCGAGCTGGACGAGCGCACCATACCCTATGAACGGCTGGTCGAGGCGTTCCCGGAAACCGCCGGGGAAAGAGACGAACAGAAGGCGCACGAGGATGCGGGCACCGACAGTCCGCAGGAGAAACAAGAGGCTTGATCAGCCCGAACGCGCGGTCCGAACCACCGCGTCGCGCTGGAACAGGTAGAGCAGCGTCCGCAGCGCCTGGCCGCGCGGGGTCGCGAGGTCGGCGTCGCGCGCGATGATCAGCCGCGCGTCGTCGCCGGCGGCATCGAACAGCGCGGCGTGGGCAGCCGGATCGGCGAGCCGGAACGTCGGCAGGCCCGATTGCCGGGTACCCAGAATTTCGCCCGCACCGCGCAACCGCAAATCCTCCTCGGCGATGCGAAACCCGTCCTCGGTCTCGCGCATAACGGCGAGCCTCGTCCGCGCCGCCTCGCCGAGCGGGCCGCTGTAGAGCAACAGGCAGAACGAGTCCGCCTTGCCGCGCCCCACCCGACCGCGGAGCTGGTGAAGCTGGGCCAGACCGAACCGCTCGGCATGTTCGATCACCATCACGGTGGCTTCGGAGACGTCGAGCCCGACCTCGATCACCGTGGTCGCCACCAGGATGTCAAGCGCGCCCTCGGCGAAGCGGCCCATGACCGCATCCTTCTGCGGGCCCTTCATCCGACCGTGGAGCAGGCCGACGCGATCACCGAACGACCCCTGGAGCGCCGCATGCCGCTCGGTCGCGGCCGCAAGATCGAGGGTCTCGGAGTCCTGGACCAGCGGGCATACCCAGTAGATCCTCGCCCCTTCGGCGATCGCCCGGCGCAGCCGGGCGACCACCGCCCCAAGCCGGTCGAGCGGCAGCACACGGGTGACGATCGGTCGCCTTCCGGGCGGCTTTTCGAGCAGGCGCGAGACATCCATGTCGCCATACGCCGACATCATCAGCGTGCGCGGGATCGGTGTTGCGGTCATCACCAGCATATCGACCGCCCGGCCCTTGTCGGCGAGTGCGACCCGCTGATCGACTCCGAACCGGTGCTGTTCGTCGATGACGACAAGGGCGAGATCGGCGAACGCGACCTCCTGTTCCTGGAGCGCATGCGTGCCGACGACGATCGCTGCCGTGCCGGCTGCGATAGCCGCGAGCGCGGCGATCCTGGCCCGGCCACGCTCGCGCCCGGTCAAAAGCACGGCCGGGATGCCGATACGCCGGGTCAGGGGTGCGATCGTAGCGAAATGCTGGCGCGCGAGGATCTCGGTCGGAGCCATCAGGGTCGCCTGCGCGCCGCTCTCTGCGGCCTGCAACATCGCAAGGAAGGCGACAACGGTCTTGCCGCTGCCGACATCGCCCTGGAGCAGGCGGACCATCGGCTCAGTCGCCTTCATGTCGCCGGAGATTTCCCGCAACGCGCCTTCCTGGGAAGCGGTGAGCGTGAATCCCAGCGCATCACGCGCCGCTGAGATGAGTCGGCCGTCGCCCGCCATCGCCCGACCCGGTCGCTTTCGGCGACGCAGCCGGACCAGCGTCAGAGCGAGCTGGTTGGCCAAGATTTCGTCGTAGGCAAGGCGTTGGCGAGCCGGCGCGTCGGCCTCCAGATCGGCCGCGCTCGCCGGATTGTGGATCGTATGCAGCGCCTCGATCCAGCCCGGCCAGGCGCGGTGGGCCATCCAGGCCGGGTCGTTCCACTCCTCCAGTTCGGGCGCCCGCGCCATTGCCTCGCCGATCAGGCGGGCGAACAGCTTGGCCGTCACGCCGGCCGTCAGCGAATAGACGGGCTCGATCCGCCGCATGGCGACCATCTCCGCCTGCCGTCCGATATGATCGGGATGGATCATCTGAAGCCGGTCGCGATAGCGCTCGATCCGGCCGCTCACGACCCGGGTCTCACCGACGGGCAGGATGGTTTCCAGATATTCTGCCTTGGCATTGAAGAACACCAGGTCGAGGGCTGCGGTCTCGTCGTGGCAGACGATCCTGTAGGGCGCGCGTGCGTTGCCCGGCGGCTGATGGGCATCGACTGCGACGGTGACGGTAACCACCGCCTTTTCCGGCGCGTTCACCAGGTTGGGTGAAAAGCGACGGTCGATGACGCCCGATGGCAGGTGCCACAGCAAATCCACGACACGTGGCCCGGTCAGGCGTTCGATCGCCTTGCCGATCCCGGCTCCGACCCCGGGCAGGGAGCGGACCGGGGCGAATAACGGGAAAAGGGTTTCGGGGCGCATGAACGGCCATGCACAAGGACGGCGGCGCTGCCGCCTGCGCGGGGCTGACAGGCGGTCCGGGACGGACTATATCCTAGCCCATCCGAAGCAACGGCCAAATCGGTGAAATGCTGGACAGCCGCCGCAAACGGTTGCTTTTCCGCAGCCTGCGCCGTGGAACCAAGGAAAGCGATCTTCTCATCGGCGGCTTCGCCAAGACCAGCCTGGAGGCTATGAACGAGGCGCAGCTCGACCGCTTCGAGGCGCTGCTCGAACGTTCCGACCCGGAAATCCTGGCCTGGGTGATCGGCCAGGCGCCCGTGCCGGCCGCCTACGACACCGATGTCATGGCCATGCTGACAGCCTTCAAGCGTGCGCAGTGAGATGCAGGGACCGTTGCGCGATCAGATCCAGCCGGAGACGAAGGCCGGGCGCACGCTCTTCACGGGGGTGCCCGAGGGCCTCGATGCACCGGTGATCGCCGATCTGGCGCGCAGCGGTCAAGCCGCAAGCGTTCTCCACGTTGCGCGTGAGGACACCCGCCTGGCCCGCCTTGCCGAAGGGCTGGGCTTTTTTGCACCCGACCTGGAGGTCCTGCGCTTTCCCGCTTGGGATTGTCTTCCCTATGACCGGGTCTCGCCGATCAGCGAGATCAGCAGCGAACGAATCGATACCCTGCGCCGGCTCGCACAGCGCGGCGGAGACGATCCGCTGGTCGTGCTCACCACCGTCAACGCGGTGCTGCAGCGGGTACCGCCGCGCGCAGCCCTGAAGAGCGCATTCTTTGCCGTACGACCTGGCGAGAAGATCGACCGCGACGCGCTGACCGGCTTTCTTGCCTGCAACGGCTACCAGCGGACCAGCACCGTGCGCGAGCCGGGAGAGTTCGCCGTGCGCGGCGGCATCTTGGATGTCTTCCCGCCCGGCCACGACCAGCCGGTCCGGCTCGATCTGTTCGGCGAGGTGCTCGAGGGCATTCGGGTCTTCGATGCCGGCACCCAGTTGACCGGCGGCATGCTCGCATATCTGAGCCTCGCTCCGGTCAGCGAGGTCATGCTCGTTGCGGCTTCGATCGCCCGCTTTCGCGCCGGCTATCGCGAACTGTTCGGCGCGGTCGGCGAGGACCCGCT
>CAYFYS010000041.1:0-9624 GCA_964347365.1 uncultured Rhodospirillaceae bacterium
CGTTCGCGTAGCCGTCTGCCCACGGCACGCCCCGGATCTTCCCGGAATTGAAGAAGCTCCAGCCGTGATAGCCGCACATGAACGACTTCGCGCTGCCGCGATCCTGGCGGCAGACGGTCGAGCCGCGATGGGTGCAGCGGTTGTAAAGCGCGCGGATCACCCCCTCGGAATCGCGGACCAGCACGATCGGCCGCAGGCCGAGCCGGGTCCGGATGAAGTCGTCGTTCTCCGGGATCTGGCTCTCGTGGCCCAGGAACACCCAGACCGCGCCGAAGATCCTGGTCATCTCCTCGCGGAAGATCGCCGGGTCGGTGTAGAGCAGCCGGTGGACCCGGTCCTCGTGGACCAGCGCGTCATAATCGTAGGCGGGTGCGCGGTTGGACGAGCCGTTGGGCGGGTTCATGACCTCGTGTTCCTTGATCCGGCGGCCGAGACGCTCAGAAGAAATCGAAATACTCGTTCTGCTCCCATCGGGTGACGCCGTTGATCCGTGCAGTGCCCTCATTCTGGCAGGCCTGCGCGAAGCGGTCGATCTCGGCGCGCTTCAGGGCGATGAAATAGTCCACGAACGGGGTGCCGAACGCATCGTGGAAGACGCTGCCGTCCGCCAGCAGCGCGATCGCTTCGTCGAGTGTGCCCGGCAGCTTCGGCCGGTCGGCGGCATAGGGCTCTTCATCGGCCGGCGGCGGGGCGAGGCCGCGCGCGATCCCGTCGAGCCCGGCGGCGATCTGTGAGGCGATGAGCAGATAGGGGTTGGCCGCCGGCTCGGCCGCCCGGTTCTCCAACCGCGTCGCCGGATCGCCCGGCCCGCCCAGCACGCGCACCATCGCCCCGCGGTGATCGAATCCCCAGGCCGCCCGATCGGGCGCCAGGGAGTTCGCCCTGAACCGGCTGTAGCCGTTGACGGTGGGTGTGGCCAGGCAGGTGGCCGGTCCGGCATGCGTGATCAGCCCGGCGAGGAACGACCGGCCCGATCGGCTGAGGATTTCGGCGCCGTCGTCGGGCATGAACAGGTTGCGTCCACTCTGCCGGTCGGCGAGCGACTGGTGAAGATGCCAGCCGCTTGCGAAAAACCCCTCGAAGGCGGGCCGGCACATGAAGCTCGCGAAATGGCCGATTCGGCGGCAGATCTGGCGGGTGGCGGTGCGGAAGAGCATGTAGTCGTCGGCCGCCCGCATGGCCTCGGTGGCAGCGAAGGTGCACTCGATCTGGCCGGGGCCGAATTCGTTCTCGATCGAGCGCAATCCCAGATCGAGCGCCTGGTAGTTCCGGACGAGCTCGCTCATGACCGGCTGCATGAGGTCGAGATTGGTCTCGGCGTGATACGCAAAGCCGGGCTCGGCCGGAGCCGTGGCGATCGGCTGCCCCGGCCGCCCCTGGTGGGAGGTCTCGGCCGGACCGATCCGATCGTCGATCATTCGCGCCAAGTACCATTCGACCTCGAGCCCGACGATCAGCCGCATCGCGCGCTCCTCAAGCCGGGCGATCTGGCGTTTCAACAGATGGCGGGTGGAGAACGGGAAGGGCCGGCCATCGTGGAAATATTCATCGCCCAGCACCCAGCCGATCCCGGGCGCCCAGGGCAGGAGCCGAAACGTCAGCGGGTCGGGCTCGTGGACCAGGTTGGGCGAGCCGGTCATCTCGTCGAGCCCCATCCCACCGCCGCGGGTGAACGAGGCGAACACCCGCCCGCCGGAGGCATCGAGCGTTGCCGTGGCGACGTTGATGTTGTGGCCTGCGCGCAGCGCCTCGGTGAAGGCGGCCGGGCTCAGCGCCTTCGCCCTGGCGACACCGTGGGTGTCCGCCCAGGCGATGCGGATCAGGTGCAGGTTCTCGCGCTCGATCAGGCGGGGCAGTTCGGCCGCGCGCGCGGCCTGTTCGTCCGTCCACAGGCCGTGGCGTTCGATGAACTCCGCAGTCTGCGCCATGGCCTCAGGCGAAGCTCGCGCCGCTACCGGCCGCCGTCATTGCCCGGTTTCCCGGCCCGGTCTTGCCACAGCCCCGGCATGTTCCAACAGCTTGACCAGCACCTCGTAGGGCTGGGCGCCGACCACGCCATAACCGGCGGCGGCATATGTCGGAACGCCGCTCACCCCCATCTGGCGGGACCGCGACCAGTCCGCATCGACGGCATCCTTGAAGCTGCGCTCGGCGAGCACCGCGCGCGCGGCTGCGCGCGCCAGCCCGGCTTCGCTGACGATGGCGATCAGCGTATCGGGATCGCCGATATTGCGGTCGTCAACGAAATAGGCGTGGTAGAGCGCCGCGTGAAACGCTTCGCCGTCACCCTGGGTATCGGCCCACTTGCCGAGCTCCTGGGCGAGCCGGCTGTTGTAGGTGTGGGTGCGACGGCCATAGGCCAACTCCTCGGCGTCCATCAGGGCCTTCATGCGGTTGTAGGACGCATCGAGGTCGACGTTCCGGCCGGCGAACAGCGTCTCCAGGGGCATGCCCTCGGCCGGGGTCTCGGGGTGCAGCGGGAAATGCACCATCCTGACCGCGATGTCATAGGCCTGCCTGAGCCGTTCAATACGCACGGTACTGAGATAGCACCAGGGTCAGACGTAGTCGGTAAAGACTTCCAGCGTGATCGGTTCGGCCATCGGCGGCGTTCCTGCGGTGCGTGCGCCTGCCCAGTCTACAGCAGATCGCCGCCGCGCGGAAACCGGTGTCCTGGTTTCGCGCAGCCGGCTTGACCGCGATCCTGCGCCGCCTAAGATGGCCGCCATGCTGGCAGCCCAGCAGAACGAGCGTCTGACCCGGACCGGGCCCGGCACGCCGATGGGTGCGGTGATGCGGCGCTACTGGCAGCCGTTGGCGCTCACCGAAGAGCTGCCGGCGGTGCGGCCTCTCGTGGACGTCCGGGTGTTGGGCGAGGACATCGTGGTCTTCCGTGACGAGGCCGGCCGCTACGGGGCGCTGGCGCGGCAATGCGCGCACCGCGCCGGTGATCTCGCCTACGGCCGGCTGGAGGACGGCGGACTACGCTGCCCCTATCACGGCTGGCTCTACGATGTCGCCGGGCGTTGTCTGGAACAGCCGGCCGAGCCCGCCGGCTCGCGCTACCATGAGAGGATCCGCCAGACCGCCTATCCGTGCATCGAGCGCAACGGCATCGTTTACGGCTACCTGGGTCCGGGCGACGCGCCCGCCCTGCCGGGCTTCGACTGGCACGAGGCCCCGGCTGCGCACACCTTCGTCTTCAAGGGGCTGCAGCGGGCGAACTGGCTGCAGGCGGTAGAGGGCGAGATCGACCCGTGCCATCTGTCCTATCTCCACCGCTACCTGCGCGAGGAGATCGATGCCGATGCTTCCTACGGGTTCAAGCAGTATCTCGAGACCGCGGGCGAAACCGGCGTCTCCGTCACCCGGATCCTGCGCGAGGCGCCCAACCCGCGGCTGGAGATCGAGCGCACCGATTTCGGCGTGCGCGTCTTTGCGCTGCGCGATGCGGGCGGCTTCACCTATACGCGGGTAACCAACTTCCTGTTTCCCCACACCGCCGTGGTGGCGGTCGGTGAAACCTCGCTGGTGCAGATGCACGTGCCGATCGACGACGAACACAACTGGCGCTTCGACGTCTTTTACGCCTTCGACGGCTCTCTGGACCGCGAGGGGCTGCGCCGCGGGCGGCTGAAGACCTATTCCGTTCCCGGATACCGACCCAGGCGGAACCGGGAGAACCGCTACGGCTTCGATCCGGACGAACAGCGCACCGGCACCTATGCCGGGGTGGGCTTCGATTTCAACGTCCATGACACGATGATCCTGGAGGGTCAGGGCGCGATCCAGGATCGCACGCGCGAGAACCTCGGCTACACCGACATGGCGATCATCGCTGCCCGCAGGATGCTGATCGAAGCCATGGAGGAGGAGGGTGCGGATTTGCCGATGACCGGCCCGAACGGCGCGGCGCGGCGATTCGACGACCTGGTGAGCATCGAATCGGTGACCGGCTCTGCGGACTGGCGCACCGGCTGGGTGAGGAAGCAGATCGCCCGCCGCGCCGCCTCCCCGTGGGCCAGGACGATCGCCGCCCCGCGGCTCGCGGCGATGGGCTAGCCGCCCGGCCGGTCCGTCAACCGGGATCGATGCCGTCCACCGGGCCGGGGTCGGGGATGCCGGGGCCGAAGACCTCCCGGCCGCCGACGAAGGTGTGCTGGACACCGATCCTCGCCAGCGCGTCCTCCGGGCAGGTGAGCGGGTCGGCGTCGAGCACCACCATGTCGGCCATCTTGCCGACCTCGATCGCGCCCTTGGCATTCTCCTCCCAGGTCGCCATCGCTCCGGTCTGGCAGACCAGACGCAACGCCTCCTCGCGGGTCAGCCCGCTATCGCCCAGACGCCGGCCGGAATCGGCATCGTAGCGGGCAAGCGCCTCCCACATGGTCCACAGCATCGAGTAGGGCACGTTGTCGGAGGACAGCGCCACCGGGACGCCGGCATCGATCAGGGCGCGGATCGGCATCGCGCGCGGGCCGATCTCGTGCAGGTTGAAGCGGTCCGAAGCCATGTACATGAAGTTCGGCGTCACGGTGGCGATCACCTCGAGCGCCTTCATGCGCCGGATCTGATCGGTGCTCGCCTCGATGACATGGATCATCACCCATCGTCTGCCGCGAATGGAGACCCGTGCATCGATCGCCTCGTAGGCTCTGAGCACCCGCTCGAGGTCGTAGCAGACCAGGCAGTTCAGCCGAATGCCGAGGCGCGCCGCATGCACGCCGATCTCCACGAACCGGTCGTGCGAAAGGCCGTGGTAGAAATGCCCGGCCCAGGCTTCGTAGGGGTAGTCCGCGCCGATGATCGCAGCCGTCGCCTGGTCGGCAACGTCCACGCACACGCCTTCCAGGCGCAGCATGGCATCGCCGCTGCCGCGTCCGGCAAGCCGCGCGGCCCATTCATCGAGGATGCCGGCAAGCCTGCGGTCATCGACCGATGCGCCGGGCAGGCTGAGCGGCAGATGGGCGCGGACCGCAAGATCGCCGTCCTCGTGAACCCGGCGATAGGCCTCCAGGATCATGGGCGTCAGCCCGTGCCCCTCGTAGATGCTGGTCGTACCGGCCGCCGCATAGGCCGCCGCCCCAAGCCGGCAGCCGGCGAGGCGGTCCTCGAAGGTGATGCGGGGCGCCTTGCGCATCAGCGTGTACTCGATCACCGGGGCATAGGAGCGATCGAGGAAGACGCCCGTCGGATCGCCCCGTTCGTCCCTGAGGATCTCGACGTTGTAGGGCGCTGCGGTGTCGCGTTCGACGCCGCAGGCCCGCAGCGCGGCGCCGTTGGCCACGCTGACGAACGGACGGTGGACCCACCATCCCCAGGGCACGCGGATATAGACCGGGTTGTCCGGCGAGACCGCATCGAGGTCGTAGCGGGTCGGAAAGCGGCCTTCCGCAAGCTGATCGGGCCGGCTGATATAGCCGAGCTTGGGCGTACCCATGGGCATGAAGACCACCCATTCGCCCTTCGGCGTGCGCGCGACCGCGCTTTGGACGGCTTCGACGATCGCAGCCACCGAATGCCGTCCGGCCAGAGAATAGCCGCCGCGCGCCTTCAGCCCCTCGCGGTCCATGTGGGCGTGGGTGTCGATGAAGCCGGGACAGACGATGCGTCCGGCCAGATCGATCACCCGGCTGGCGCGTCCGCTTCCGGCCAGAACCTCGCGGTCCGAGCCCACCGCGGAAATCCGCCCGGCGGTCGCGGCGACGGCGCGCGCGATCCGCGATCGGCCATCCAGGGTGATCACCGTTCCGCCGTGCAGGATCAGATCGTGTCGGGGAAGCATCGCGGCCTCTCGCCATGGTGCCCACGGTCGGGGTGCGCCGATCCTATCCCCGCCGATGCGATACCGCCGACCGCTTTCTTTCCTTGACACGCGGGGCCGAACTTGGGCGTGGTCCCGGAAACCGCGAAAGGAGAGGCGATGGCCCGGCAACGCCGTGACGGCGGGTTCCACAGCGTGTGGTCCGACCTGCAGGGGGTGCCGTTCGCGCAGGGCTACACGCGGGCCGGCGGGATCAGGACACGCTACCTGCACGCCGGCGCACCCGATCACCCGGGCCTGATCTTCCTCCACGGCACGGGCGGTCATGCCGAGGCCTATGTGCGCAACCTGGCTGCGCACGCGCCCCATTTCAATACCTATGCGATCGACATGCTGGGGCACGGCTACACCGACAAGCCGGACTACGATTACGACATCCCGCGCTATCTCGACCATCTCCTGGCGTTCATCGACGCGGTAGGGATCGACCGGGTTTCGCTGTCCGGCGAATCGCTGGGCGGCTGGGTTGCCGGCGCCTTCGCCGTTGCCCATCCCGACCGCGTCGACCGGCTGGTGCTCAACACCGCCGGCGCGGAAAGGGTCAAACCGGACGCGCTGGCCGCCTTGCGCGCCTCGACCCTGGAGTCGGTCGACGATCCAGCCTGGGAACGGGTGCGCAAGCGCCTGGAATGGCTGATGTTCGATCCCGCCGACGTTCACGACGATCTCGTGGCGAGCCGACAACGCATCTATTCCCGGTCGGACATGGCGGCCGGGATCCGCCGGGTGCTGTGTCTGCACACCATTGAGGCGCGCCGGGCCTTCGCCGTCACCCCCGAGCAATGGGGCACGATCACCGCGCCCACTCTGGTGTTGTGGACATCCCACGACCCCACGGCCGCGGTTCCGGTCGGCGAGGCGCTTGCCGCGATGATCCCCGGTGCGCGTTTCGCAGTGATGCAGGATTGCGGGCACTGGCCCCAGTTCGAGGACCCGGGGACCTTCAACCGCATCCATCTCGATTTTTTGCTGGACCGATCCTGATGCGGGTGCGCCACGGAAAGGAATAGACGATGAGCGACGGACCGCCTCCCATGGATCCCCACGGCACGCTGGGCAAGACGCTCTACGTGATCCTCACCGCGGCCAGGCCCGGGGTGAGCGCCGAAGAGCTCGCCGCCGTGCTGCCGCGCCATCTGGAACACCAGGTCAAGATCGAGCGGGACGGCATCCTGTTCGCCGCCGGGCCGATGCAGACCGAGGGCGGAGACCGCCGCGGGCTGATCATCATCCGCGCCGATTCCTTTGCCGCGGCCAGACAGCTCGCCGAATCCGATCCCTTCCATGCCCAGGGCTTGCGGGAATACACCATCGAGCGCTGGTCGATGAACGAGGGCGGGTTCTCGGTCCGGGTCGGCTATTCGGATCAAAAGATGTCCATCGAATGAGGCTGCTTTTCCAATCCGAAGTCGATCCGGCGCAATGGTGGAAGACCGAGCTCGGACGGCGGATGCCGGCACTCGAGGTCCGGATCTGGCCGGAGTTCGGCGCGCCGGAAGACATCGAATATGCGCTTGTGTGGTGCCCCGAGCCCGGGATGCTGGCGCGCCTGCCCAACCTGCGGGCGATCTTCTCGCTGGGTGCCGGCGTCGATCACCTGTTCGCCGATCCCGACCTGCCCAGGACCGTTCCGATCACCCGGCTGGTCGACGTGAACCTGACCGCGCGGATGACCGAATATGTGTTGTTCCACGTCCTGCGCTGGCACCGCATGCACGATGCCTATGCTGCTGATCAGGCGGCCGCGTGCTGGCGGGAACGCGTCCAGCCGGCATCCTCGGACCGCAGCGTCGGCATCCTGGGGCAGGGGGTGCTCGGCGGCGCGGCGGCGACGGCGCTGGCCGGCTTGGGTTTCAAGGTCGCCGGCTGGAGCCGGACGCCCAAGACGTTGCCGGGCATCGACAGCTTCCACGGCGCGGCGGGGTTACGCGCGCTGACCGGACGCAGCGAGGTCCTGGTCAACATGTTGCCGCTGACGCCGGCGCTGGAGAACATCCTCGATGCCGGGCTCTTCGCCGCCCTGCCCGACGGCCCGGTGGTGATCAATGTTGGGCGCGGGCGCCACCTGGTCGAGGAGGATCTGCTGGCGGCGCTGGACGGCGGCAAGCTCGCCGCGGCGACGCTCGACGTCTTCCGCACCGAACCCCTGCCGGTCGGCCATCCGTTCTGGACCCATCCCTCGGTCACCGTCACGCCGCACGTGGCGAGCGTCGCCGATCCGCGCACCGTGGTCGAACAGGTGGCCGAAAACATCCGCCGCAGCCGGGCGGGCGAGCCCTTGACCGACGTGGTTGATCCGTCCGTCGGGTACTGATCGGGGCGGCGGGTCGATGCGCGATTTCCAGCTTCCCGGCCGTTCGGCGGTCCATGCCAGGCGCGCAATGGTCGCCACCTCGCATCCGATGGCGAGCCTGATCGCGATCGAGACGCTGCGCAGCGGCGGCAACGCGGTCGATGCCGCGGTCGCGGCCGCCGGCGTGCTCGCGGTCGTCGAACCGCACATGACCGGGATCGGCGGCGACTGCTTCGTGCTCTACGCCCCGGCGGGCGGCGCGGTGACCGGCTACAACGGCTCCGGCCGCAGCCCGCAGACCGCAACCTTGGAGTGGTATCTCCGCCAGGGATACGCAGCCATGCCGGCGATCGGGCCCCACGCGGTCACCGTGCCCGGCGCCCCGGAAGCATGGGAGCGGCTGAACCGCGACCACGGCCGCAAGGATTTCGGCACGCTGCTGCAGCCTGCGATCAGGCTTGCCGCGGACGGCGCGCCGGTCCACCCGCGGGTGGCCCATGACTGGGCGGGTTGTGTCGATGTCCTGGATGCCACCGCCGAGACCCGGCAGCTCTATCTGAACGGCGGGCGGGCCTACCGCACCGGGGAGGTCCACCGCCAGCCGGCGCTGTCGGCGACGCTGGAGCGCATCGCCGATCACGGGGCGCGGGCCTTCTACACCGGTCTGGTCGCGGACTCCATGGTCGCGACGCTCAACCGCCATGGCGGGCTGCACACGCGCGCGGATTTCGCCGCCCATCGCGGCGCGTATGTGCGGCCGATCGCGACCGGCTATCGCGGCCATGTGATCCACGAGTGCCCGCCCAACGGTCAGGGGCTGACGGCGCTGCTGATGCTCAACATCCTGGCGGGGTTCGATCTCGCCGGGCGCCCGTCGATGGACCCGCTGCGGCTCCATCTCCAGGCGGAGGCTGGCCGGCTCGCCTACCGCGATCGCGACCGCCATGTCGGGGATCCGGAAGCCTCCACGATCCCGGTACCGGATCTGTTGTCCGAAACCTACGCCGCGGCGCTGCGCGGCCACATAGACCCGAAGCGGGCGATGGCATCCTTGCCAGAGACAGCGCCAACGGGCTGGTCGGACACCGTCTATCTGGCCGTCGTCGACGAGGACGGCAGCGCGATCAGCTTCATCAACTCGCTGTTCGCGCTGTTCGGCGCCGGCATTGCGGACGCCGCAACCGGGGTGCTGTTCCACAACCGCGGCAGTTCGTTCCAGCTCCGCCGGGGCCATCCCAACGCAATCGGCCCGTCGAGACGCGCCATGCACACCATCATGCCCGGCATGCTCACCTGCCAGGGGCGTGTGCGGATGCCTTTCGGCGTGATGGGCGGCCACTATCAACCCTTCGGCCACACCCATTTGGTGACCAACATCCTGGATTGCGGGCTCGACGTGCAGCAGGCGATCGACGCGCCGCGGATATTCCATTTCGGCGGGGTTCTGGCGCTGGAGGCCGGTGTGCCCGCGGCCACCGCAGACGGCCTGGCCGCGCTCGGCCACGAC
>CAYFYS010000042.1:0-9609 GCA_964347365.1 uncultured Rhodospirillaceae bacterium
ATGCCCTGATCGCCCGCGCCCTCGTCCTTGTTGCCGCTGGCATCCCCGCCGCGGGCGATGTCGCCCGACTGCGCGTGCAGGAACACCGAAACGTCGGCATGGCGCCAGTGAAAGCCGTCCTGCTCATAGCCGATGTCGCGGACCGCAGCCCGGGCGACGTCTTCCATCCGGTCGGGCTCGAAACCCTGCGGGCCACGCACCTCGCCGGCCAGGACGATCCGGTTGGTCGTCGTCAAGGTCTCGCAGGCCACCCGCGACAGCGGATCGGCCGACAGATAGGCATCGACCACCGCATCGGAGATCCGGTCGCTGACCTTGTCGGGATGGCCTTCGGAGACTGATTCGCTGGTGAAGATGTAATCTTTGCCGTTCACGCGTCCGCGCCCCTGGTGCTGGTGTAAGCTCTCGCCCGGTGGCCGTTTAGACAGCGTTTCGCCGCCGGCGTCAACCACGCGCCCGGCCGTCCCGCTGGGACCGCCCGGATGCTGGGCGGCATCACCTTGTGGCCCGCGCGCGCCACAGGAGGATGAGCACGCCCAGGAGACAGGCGATCGCGACCGGGGCGTTGCCAAGCCGGGAGAACGGCGTGCGCGCGCGCAGGGGTGCCGGGAGCGCCGCCTCAAGGACTCCCGCCCGGCCGATGCCCAGGCTGGCGCGGGTTCGGCCATGCGCATCGATGACCCCGGAGATCCCGGAGTTTGCCGCCCGGACGACGGGGAGCCCCTCCTCGACCGCGCGCAGCCGGGCGCTCGCAAAATGCTGGTACGGCCCTGCGCTGGTGCCGAACCAGCCATCGTTGGTGAGATTGACCAGCCACACCGGCCGGCGGCCGGGCCCGATGACCGCGCCGGGAAAGATCGCCTCATAGCAGATCAGCGCGCCGAATGGCGGCGTGCCCGGCACCTCCAGGGTGCGTGGGCCGGATCCGGCGGAGAAATCTATCTGGCCCGCGGCCACCGTGGTGAAACCGATGATCGCGCGCAGCGGGAGATATTCGCCAAACGGCACCAGCCGCGCCTTGTCATAGCTTGCCATCACCCGCGCCAGGTGATC
Source organism: uncultured Rhodospirillaceae bacterium (assembly GCA_964347365.1). Classification (GTDB taxonomy): domain Bacteria; phylum Pseudomonadota; class Alphaproteobacteria; order MPNO01; family MPNO01; genus CAYFYS01. The sequence continues at coordinate 1,054 of CAYFYS010000042.1, forward strand.
GAAGACGTGCAGGCTGTTCCACGTCCTGACCGGGGATCCGTCTGGCGGGCTCGCCCGGATCGCGCCGGCGATCAGCGACCGGCCTGCGGGGATCGCCTCGGAGATCGCCCCGGCGAGCGCCGGGACGCGATCGATCGGCATGCCGATGGCGGTTTCGGGCCAGATGACATGGCTCGCGCCCGGCCCGATGCGACGGGCGGTCATGTGCACATGTCGGGCGAAGTTCCGGCGGCGCAGCCCGGCCCGGACCTTGTCGCGCTGGGCGATGTTGGGCTGGACGATGGCCAAGTGGACGCCGGGCACGGTCGCATCGACTGCCACTGCCAGCCGCGCCGCACCGCTGGCCCAGGCGGCGGCAAGGATCGCAGCGATGCCCGCCGGCACGGCGCACGCTGCGCGCGGACCGGTCGCAAGGAGCGCCGGTGCCGCGGCCAGAGCCATGGTGCACAGACTCAGCCCGAAGACGCCGAACAGCGCCGCGGACTGGATCATCGCCGGGTAATCCGCCCAGACCGATCCGATCGGGTTCCACGGAAAGCCGGTCAGCGCCCGGCCACGCACGATCTCCATCGCCGTCCAGGCCAGCGCCAGCCCGGCGATGCGGGCGATGCCCGCACGCAACAGCCGGGCGATGGCGCACGCCGCTGCGGGGTAGAGCGCCAGATAGGCCGCCGGCCCCACCGCAGCGAACGGGACCGCCCACCAAAAACGGTCCGCCTCGACCAGGAGCGCGTTGGAAATCCAGTACGTCCCGGCCAGGAAATGGCCGAAGCCGAACCACCAGCCCAGGCCCAGCGCCGGACGCCAGCCCGACGTCCCGTCGATCTGCCAGACCAGCAGGCTGGCCGCAACGAAGACCGCAGGCGCCACGCTCAGCGGCGGCAGCGCGGCCGCCGCCAGCAGCCCGCACAAGAAGGCGATCGACCAGGCGCGCCAGCCCCGCTGTGCCGCCAGAAGGCGGGCCGGGCCGGCGCACCATGCCGACACCGCGCTGCCGGCGGCGCTCAGCCGCCCGGTTTCGGCGGCCGGCGCACCCGCAGCCGCTTTATCCGTCGCGGGTCGGCGTCAAGCACCTCGAACTCCGCGCCGCAGGGGTGGCGGATCACTTCGCCGCGGGCGGGCACGCGGCCGGCCAGGACGAACACTAGCCCGCCCAGCGTGTCGATGTCGGCGTCCTGTTCCTCGTCGGTCAGCACGGCGCCGACCTTGGCTTCGAAATCCTCGATTTCGACCCGCGCGTCGGCGACGATCGCGCCGTCGGGGGCATCGATCATTGTCGGCGCGATCTCGGAATCGTGCTCGTCCTGGATCTCGCCGACGATTTCCTCGACCAGATCCTCGATGGTGATCAGCCCGTCGGTGCCGCCGAACTCGTCGACCACCAGGGCCATGTGGGTGCGGCTGACCCGCATCTGCAAGAGCAGCTCCAGGCTCGGCATCGACGGCGCCACGAACAGGATGCGCCGCAGAATGGTCGAGATCTCGAACGGTTGGCCCGATTCGCGCCACGCGAAGACGTCCTTGACGTGGACCATGCCCAGCGCGTCGTCCAACGTGTCGCGGTAGACCGGCATGCGGGAATGGACCGATGCGCTCATGCGCTCGACCAGTTCGGCCAACGGGGTGGCGATGTCCACCGCAACGATGTCCGCGCGCGGCACCATGATGTCATGGGCCGTCAGGTCGCGCAGCCGCAGGATGTTGCGCACGAAGACGATCTCCTGGCCGGGATCGCTGTCGGCCGCCGCGCCCTGCTCGATCAGCTCCTCGATAGTATCGCGCAGCGACTCCGCGCCGTTGCGGCCGCGGACCAAGCGCCGCAACCAGTGGCGCAACCCCTTCGCAGGAACGGTGTTTTCCGTGGCGGCCCCGTTGTTGCGGGGCCGTCTAGGTTCGTCGGGCTCGTTCATCGTTCGATCGTCGGGGCCGGGCCGTCCCTTCGGCATAGGGGTCCGGCACGCCCAGACGGGTCAGGATCTCCACTTCCAGGGCTTCCATGTCCGCGGCCTCGCGCGCGCCCCGATGGTCGTAACCCACCAGGTGCAGGATACCGTGGACCACCAGATGCTGCAGGCGATCGCCGAGCGGTCTGGCTTCGCGTTCGGCCTGGCGTGCGGTCGTCTCCAGGGCGATCGCGATGTCGCCCAGCATGACCGGCGCCCCGGCGTCCGCACCGGGCAGCGGCGCGCCGGCCGGGAACGACAGCACGTCGGTCGGCCCGTCGATACCGCGGAAGCGGCCGTTGAGCCGGGCGATCTCGGCATCGTCGGTCAGCACCAGCGCGACTTCCGCCTCCCGGTTCGCGTGCGCGGCATCGCCCGCCATCGTCCAGGCGCCCCGGGCGGCGCGCCGGCACAGCCCCGCCGCATCGCCGACCACCCGGTGCCAGGCCGCGCAATGGGCGGCAATCGATACCTCCACGCTCAGGGCGCCCGGCGCTGCCGCCGCCCGCCGATCCGACCTCATCCTACCACCGTTTCGAGGACGGGCGTCCTCCCGTCGCCGAACGGCGCGGCGCTTTCCAGACCGGCCGCACCTCCGGGGCGCGCTGCGAGTTGCTACGTGCGATGGCCGGCTTCCGATCCATGGTCCGCGCCCTCGTAGGCCCGGACGATCTTCGTGACCAGCTCGTGTCGGACGACGTCGGCATCGGTGAACTGCACGACGCGGACCGCCTCGATGTCGCGCACGGTGCGGACCGCATGGCGCAGCCCCGAGGTCATTCCCGGCGGCAGGTCGATCTGCGTCAGGTCGCCGGTGACCACCATGCGGGAGTTCAGGCCGAGCCGCGTCAGAAACATCTTCATCTGAACTTGGGTGGTGTTCTGCGCCTCGTCAAGGATCACGAAGGCGTTGCCCAGCGTCCGGCCGCGCATGAAGGCCAGCGGCGCGATCTCGATCTCACCCGAACTGAGCCGCTTGGCGACCTGATCGCCGTGCATCACGTCGTAGAGCGCATCGTAGAGCGGGCGCAGATAGGGATCGACCTTCTCGCGCATGTCGCCGGGCAGGAACCCCAGGCGTTCGCCCGCCTCCACGGCCGGGCGCGACAGGACGATCCGGTCGACCGTTCCGGCCAGCAGCATCGCCACCGCGTGGGCCACCGCAAGGTAGGTCTTGCCGGTTCCCGCCGGGCCGATGCCGAAGACGAGCTCGGCATCGAAGAGCGCGTCCATGTAGCAGGCCTGGCCGGGGGAGCGCGGCGAGATGTGGCGGCGCGGCGTGCGGATGATCGGTGCCTCGGTCCGACTCTCGGCGGGATCGGCGTGCGCGTCCCCGGCCGCGCCTGCGGCCAGACGCAGCGCCGCGTCGACCTCCGCCTGGTCGACCCCGAGCCCTCTTTCGAGGCGGCTGTAGAGGGTCTGCAGCGCACAGCGGCCGATCTCGGCCGCGCGCCGGCTGCCGTCGATGACCACCGTGTTGCCGCGCGAACGCAGCGAGACTTCGAGCTGCTGCTCGATCCGCGCAAGGTTGCGGTCGAACGCGCCGTAGAGCGGCGGGAGGAGTGCGTTGTCGTCGAAGCTGACGACGATCCGCGCCTCCGCGCGGCCGGTCCCGGGGGTGTCAGGCGCCAAGTGACCGCACGGTGCCCGCCGCGCCCTTCCGGACCGGCGCCGCCGCCAGGCTGCCCGTAAGCGAGTTCGGGTGGATTTCGGTGATTGCGACCTCGAGGATTTTCCCGAAGGACTGCGCGGCGGCCTCCTCGCCACAATCGACGTGCACCGCCTGGAGATACGGCGAACGACCGGCAATCTGGCCCGGGCACCGGCCGTTGCGGTCGAACAGCACCGGCAGGCGGCGGCCGCGACAGGCCTCGTTGAAGCTGCGCTGCTGCGCGGCCAGCAGGGCCTGAAGATCGGCCAGGCGGTCGGCCTTTTCGGCCTCGCCGACCTGGCCGCCCAGAGCCGCCGCCGGCGTGCCGGGCCGGGCGCTGAACTTGAAGGAATAGGCCTGGGCATAGCCGATGGTGCGCACCAGCGCCAGGGTGGCGGCGAAGTCGGCCTCGGTCTCGCCGGGGTGGCCGACGATGAAGTCCGAGGACAGCGCCAGATCGGGCCGTGCCGCGCGCAGCCGCGCGACCAGAAGCAGATAGTCCGCCACGGAATGCCGGCGGCCCATCGCCGCCAGCACCGCATCGGCGCCCGACTGCACCGGCAGGTGGAGAAAGGGCATCAGCTGCGGCACTTCGGCGTGGGCGGCGATCAGCGCCTCGTCCATGTCGTTGGGGTGCGAGGTGGTGTAGCGGATCCGTTCCAGCGACTCGATATCGGCCAGCGCGCGGATCAGCCGGGCAAGGCCCCATTCGCCGGCGCCGCCGGGCGCTGCGCCGTGATAGGCGTTGACGTTCTGGCCGAGCAGCGTGATCTCGCGCGCGCCGGCGGCGACCAGGCGGCGGGCCTCGGCGAGCACCGCGCCGGCCGGCCTGGAATACTCCGCGCCCCTGGTATAGGGGACCACGCAGAAGGCGCAGAACTTGTCGCAACCCTCCTGGACGGTCAGGAAGCGGGCCGGCCCGGCTGCGGCGCTCTGTTCGGGCAGATGATCGAACTTCGATTCGGCGGGGAACTCGGTGGCGAGCACCGCCCGCTCGCCGGCCCGGGCGCGCGCGATCAGAGCGGGCAGCCGATGATAGGCCTGCGGCCCGACCCCCACGTCGACCCAGGGCGCGCGGCGCAGCACCTCGGCGCCTTCGGCCTGCGCTAGGCAGCCGGCGACCACCACCACGGGCGCATCGCCGGAAGCAGCGTCCGGGCGCGCGCGACGAACGGCCCCTCGCCGTGCCCGCAACCGCCCGATCTCCGAATAGACCTTCTCGGCGGCCTTCTCGCGGATGTGGCAGGTGTTCAGGACGACCACGTCGGCGTCCTCAGCCGCATCGGTACGGACGTAGCCTGACGGCGCCAGGACGTCGGCCATCCGGCCGGCGTCATAGACGTTCATTTGACAGCCGTAGCTCTTGATGAAAAGCCGCTTGGCCAAGGAGCGCTCCCCGCGCGGTCGCCGTGGCCGGAAGACCCTAGCATGTGCGGCATCGGCGGCAAAGCGCGCCTCCCGACTCCGCCGGGCCGTCGTCGGCCCGCGGTGGCACATCGCACCGGGGTCTTTGAACGGCCCGACCGGCCGGGTATCATGGCGACAGTCTCTTCGCTTCAGCCTCTCCGCGACCCGGGAGGACGACATGATCAGGCTCGTCGACATCCGCTATGTACGCATGGGCACCGGCGACCTCGAGGCCGCGATAGCCTACGGCCGCGACATCCTCGGGCTGGAGCTGGTCCGGCGCGGCGACGGCGCGGCCTATCTGCGCGGCGACGACCGCGACCACAACATCTGCTACTTCACCGGCGATCCGAAGGATCACACGCTGGGGCTGGAGATCGATTCCGCGGCCTCGCTGGATGCCGCTGCGGCGGCGCTCCAGGCCGCCGGCGTTGCGGTCACTCGCGGCACCGCCGAAGGCGCAGCCGCGCGGCGCGCGCTGGACTACATCAATTTCCGCGACCCGACCGGCAACAGTGTCGACATCGTGCTGCGGCCCTATCACAGCGGGAAACGCTATTTTCCGAGCCGCGACGCCGGTATCCAGGAATTCTCCCATGTCGGGCTCCGGACCTCTGACGCACCGCGTGACGAGGCGTTCTGGACGGAGCTGTTCAACATCCGGGCCAATGACTGGATCGGCACCGCACCGCTTTTGTCCTTCGACAAGGTGCACCACCGGCTGGCGCTGTTCCCCGCCGACGGCCCGGGGGTGCAGCACATCAACTTCCAGGTCGAGACGGTCGATGACATCATGCGCTCGCACTACTTCCTCAGCGAACGCCAGGTGCGCATCGTCTTCGGGCCCGGCCGCCATCCGAGCTCCGGTGCGCGGTTTCTCTATTTCGAGGGACCCGAGGGCATGGTCTACGAGTATTCCCAGGGCGTGCGCCTGATCGAGGATGCCGCCTACCGGCCGCGCCAGTTTCCGTTCGAAGATCTGTCCTTCTGCATGTGGGGCGCCAAGCCTGACATCCAGGAGTTCCGCAGCTAGCCCGGCCCTGCGGCCCCGGCGAAGAAAGGCCGACGATTGGCTGAAACGGCGTTCGGGACGCTCGGCGAGCCGCTGGAGGCGACCCAGCGGCGCGTCCGCATGGCCGCCCGGGCGCTTGCCCGTCACGACCTCGGCCATGCCTACGGCCATGTCAGCGCCCGCCTGGACGCGGCCCGTTTCCTGGTCTGCGCGGCCAGGCCGATGGGGCTGATCCACCCCGGCGCGGCGGGGACGGTGGTTGCAATCGACGGCCCGCTGCCCGACGGCGTGCTGGGCGAGGTGCGCTGCCACCAGCAGATCTACCGTCGCCGGCCGGACGTGAACGGCATCTGCCGGACGTTCCTGCGCGAGACCATGACCTTGTCGACGTTCCGCCTGACGCCGCGCGCCCGGCACGGCTTCGGCTGCTATTTCGCGCCGGGGCCCGCGCTGTGGGACGACCCGGCGCTGCTGCGTTCGGACGAGGCGGCAGGCCGGCTCGCCGAGACGCTGGGTGCCCGGCGCGCGATCGTGATGCGCGGCAACGGCGCGATCCTGACCGGAGCCACGGTTGAGGAGAGCGTCGTGATGGCGTTCTATCTCGAAGAGGCCGCGCGCACCGAGCTTGCGGTGCTGGCGCTGCGGGCCAGCGCGGATTCGGTGGAGATCCCGCTGGAGGAGGCGCAGGCGCGCGCTGTCACCACCGGTCGGATTTTTGAGCGGATGTGGGATTATCTGACCGACGGGGATCCGGAAGGGTAGGCCGCGAAAGCCAAACCCGCGACCGCGACATCGGGGAGAACGAGATGCGTCTAGTCAGCTTCAAGCGCGGCCGCGAGGCCGCCATCGGCGTGCGCGGGGAGGCCGGGCTGGTCGATTTGTCGATTGCCGCGCCGGATCTGCCGCGCGACATGATCGGCCTGTTGACCGCTGGCAAGGACGCGATGGCCAAGGTTGCGCGTGCCGCGCAACGGCCGCCGGGGGAGGCGGTCCTCAAGGGGCGGGTGAGCTATCTTCCACCGGTCACGAGCCCCGGCAAGATCATCTGCGTGGGCCTGAACTACAGCGATCACGCCGCGGAGGCCAATATGAACCCGCCGGACTATCCGGTGCTGTTCTTGCGTACCTCCGCCTCGTTCGTCGGCCATCGCCAGCCGCTGATGCGCCCCAAGGCGTCGCGGCATTTCGACTACGAGGCGGAGCTTGCCGTGGTCATCGGCAAGCCGGGGCGCCGGATCGCCAAATCCAGGGCGCTCGATCACGTGGCCGGCTACACGATCGCCAACGAAGGCTCGGTCCGCGATTTCCAGATGCGCACCTCGCAATGGACGATCGGCAAGAACTTCGATCGCAGCGGCGCGATCGGGCCGGAACTCGTCACCCCGGACGAACTGCCCAAGGGTGCGAAGGGGCTCAAGATCGAATGCCGGCTGAACCGCGAGGTGCTGCAGTCCTCGAACACCGCGGCGATGATCTTCGACGTCGCCACGCTGATCAAGGAAGCCAGTACGATCTTCGCGCTCGAGCCCGGCGACGTTTTCGTCACCGGGACGCCGGCAGGCGTCGGCTTCGTGCGCAAGCCGCCGATCTTCATGAAAGCCGGCGATACCTGCGAGATCGAGATCGAGGGGATCGGGGTGCTGTCCAACCCGGTCAGGGCCGAGGCCTGAGCCGAAGCCCGGCCGGCCCGGCGCCGCGGGGCGGTCAACGTCGCCGCTCCGCGGCCGGTCTCCGGCCAGGCCGCGCCCGCGCGGCCGGAGGCCTTGCCGCAAGCGCACCGCCGGACGCTTCAAGCGCGTCGATGGAGCGCGGCCAGTCCCGGTTCAGCAGCCGGGACAGGGATCGGTCGGTGAGCAGCCTGCCATCGGACTGGCAGCGCGCGCAGTAGTTGGTCTCGGTGTCGGCATGGACGATCCGCTGGATCGGCGCACCGCAGTCCGGACAGGGCGCGCTTGAGCGTGTGGTTGACCGACCGCAGCCGTTCCGCAAACGCATCGGCGCTGGCGTCCAGCACTTCGAGCCCGCCCGGGTCGAGCGCGGCGAGCCCGTCCTCGCCCGCCACCACGTGGAGCGATGCCCGCCGCTTGGTGCCCGCCTCGCTCAGCACCAACGTTCCGGCATCGAAGGCGAAGGCGGCAAGCCTGCGCTGGCCCGGCGGCGCGGTGCCCGGCTCGTGCCAGTGCAGCCGGCCGGCGATCATCAGATGCAACACCAGGTGGAAATCACCTTCCAGGCCGATCGCGATACGCTTGCCGATCCGGCGCAGACCGCGCACCCGTCGGCCGAAGGCCCGGTCCAACGGCGGATCGTGGGTCTTCAGGAGGGCGGGGCTCCTGACCGAGACCGTGTCCAGCCGCGCGCCTGCGATCCGGCGTTCGAGGCATTCGATATAGACGACGATATCGGGCAGTTCCGGCATCGCTGGCCAAGCCTGGCACGCGGTGCGCGTTTCGACAAGCGTCCGGGACGGGCTTGTCGCTAACACGGGATCTGTCCGGTTTTAGGAGCCATCCAGGCCATGGCGGGGTCTGGATGCCTCGGAC
>CAYFYS010000043.1:0-9597 GCA_964347365.1 uncultured Rhodospirillaceae bacterium
CCGCAGCCACAGATGCTGTGCGACGTTGGTGTCCTGGTATTCGTCGACCAGGAGGTAGCGGAGCCGCCGGTGGTAGTACCCCAGGATCTGCGCATTGGCGGTGAACACCCGCAGGCAATGCAGCAGCAGATCGCCGAAATCGCAGGCGTTCATGGTACGCAGCCGGTCCTGGTAGCGGTCGTAGAGCGCAACCAGCCGGCCGGCGGCGAAATCGCCCGCCGCCTCGGCCGGGACCTGGTCCGGACCCAGGCCGCGGTCCTTGAGGCGTTCGATCGCCGAATGGACCGAGCGCGCAGGCCAGCGGTGCTGGTCGATGTCGGACTCCTCCAGGAGCTGCTTGATCAGCCGGATCTGATCCCCGGCATCGAGGATGGTGAAGTCCGGCTGCAGCCCCGCGGCCTCGGCGTGGCGCCGCAGCATGCGCGCGGCAACGGCGTGGAAGGTGCCGATCCACAGCGCCGCCGCCGCCTCGCCGATCAACCCGCCGACCCGGTCGCGCATTTCGCGGGCGGCCTTGTTGGTGAAGGTGACGGCGAGCACCTGGCTCGGCCAGGCCCTGCCGGTCGTCAGGATATGGGCGAGGCGGGTCGTCAGAACCCTGGTCTTGCCGGTTCCCGCCCCGGCGAGCACCAGGAGTGCGCCCTCGGTCGCTTCGACCGCCTCGCGCTGGGGTTCGTTCAGCGCCGCGAGATAGGCCGGCGACGCGGCTGCACCAGTTGGGACGGGGCTGTCAGACATGGGCCGGACTATACCAACGCGGCTCGCCCGCCAGGGGTGGATTCGCGCCGGCCGCGATTCGACGGCGGCCCGGCACACGAGCCGTTGTCCGGAGCCGGAATCGGTTCCATATAGTTTGCACGCGACATCGAGTGGAGATGCCCCATGTGCGCGATCCGCCGCCTCCGATGGATGATCCTGGCAGGCGTGCTGGCGATGGCGCTGATGCCGAACCTTGCCCGGGCGGCTGCCGAGGACCCGCTTGCGGCCATTATCGAGCTGCGCAGCCAGGTCCCGGCGCAGGCGCGGACCGCGCGTGCGCTCGGCACCGAACGGCGGGGCAGCGGCGTGGTCATCGACGACAGCGGGCTGGTGCTGACCATCGGCTATCTGGTGATCGAGGCCTCCAGTATCGCGCTGATGGTGGGCGGTGACCGCACCGTGAGCGCGTCCCTTGTCGCCTACGACCACGAGACCGGCTTCGGTCTGGTCCGCGCCCGTCGGCCGCTCGGGGTCAAGCCGATCCCGCTGGGCGCATCGCGCGCCCTGAGGCGCGGCACCCCGGTGCTGGCCGCAAGCTTCGGCGGCCGCAGCGCGGTGATCGGCGCCTATGTGGTCGCGCGCCGGGAATTCGCCGGCTGGTGGGAATACATGCTCGACCGGGCGATCTTCACCGCACCGGCCCATCCGATGTTCGGCGGCGCGGCGCTGATCGACCAGGAGGGCCGGCTGGTCGGCATCGGATCGCTCATGGTCCCCGATGCCGTCGAGCCCGGGGTCGGGCTGCCCGGCAACATGTTCGTGCCCATCGATACGCTGAAGCCGGTGCTGGGCGACCTGATTGCCAGCGGCCGGTCGGGCCGCCCCGTTCGGCCGTGGCTCGGGCTCTACCCGCAGGCGCTGCACGGCCGGCTGCTGGTCGCCCGGGTGCCGCCGGGCGGCCCGGCGGACAAGGCCGGGGTCAAGCCCGGCGATCTGGTGCTGGGCGTCGCCGGCACGCCGGTGTCGACCTTGCCCGACTACTACCGCGCGCTGTGGTCTCTCGGCAGCGCCGGGGTCGCGGTTCCGTTGCAGATGCTGCGCGGCGATACGCCCGCCGAAGTCACCATCGGCTCGATCGACCGCCACGACTGGTTCATGGCCGCGCCCAGCTATTGACCCGGCGCTAGTCTTCGCCGCGCTCCTCCCGGCGGGCCTGCACGAGCGCGCGGTTGTAGGCCAGCATCACGTCGACCTCGTGAACGAATCCGACCAGCCGGCCGGCGTCATCGACCACGCCGAGATGTTCCTCGCCGGCGTCCATCATCCGGGCCAGCACAGCCTGCACATCGTCTGTCGGACTGACGACCGGCGGGTTCATCCGGGCGACGTCCAGGGCACGCAACAACGGATCGTTCGCGGTATCGAAGGCGCTGTGCGACAGCTCGGTCAAGGTGATCGTACCGTGCAGCCGTCCGTCGTCGCCGGTCACGAAGAGTTCGCCGCAGGGCGCCTCCAGCAGCGCTTCACGGATCTGCGCCATGGTCGCATCGGGCGGTACGGTGGCGAATGCCCCGCTCATCAACTCGCTGATCTTCAACGCGTTCAAATGGCCATGCGCGATCCCTCCCTTGAGCGAGATGCCGCGCAGGTCGAGCTGCCAGTGGAAGAACGATTTGCCGTGAACGCCTTGGGTGATGAGTCAGGCGACCACCACGGCGAGCATCACCGCGATGGTGATGCCGTACTCGCCGGTCAGCTCGAAGACGATCAGGATGGTCGAGATGGGTGCGCCCGGAACGCAGCCCGCGACCGCGCCCATGCCGACCAGGGTGTAAGCGCCCAGCGAGGAAGAGTGCTCCGGGAAGAAGGACGTGGCGACGATCCCGAAGGCGCCGCCGAGCATCGCGCCCAGGAACAGCGAAGGGCTGAACACCCCGCCGCCGAATCCCGAGCCGAGACAGATCGCGGTCGCGGCGGTCTTGGCGAAAGTCAACCCGATCAGGGTCCAGAACGGCAGCATTTCGCGCAGCGCCGCATCGGTGGAGCCGTAGCCGACGCCGAGCACGTTGGGAAAGACCAGCGCGATCAGCCCGACCGACAACCCGCCGGGTGCACCCAAGCCGGGCACCGGGACCATGAGCACCACCGTTCGGGTCAGCGCGACGCTGCGCAGGAAGACGACCGCGACCAGGGCGCTGGCGACGCCCAGGATCGCGAAGGCCGGGAATTCGAAGGACGAGGCGATCGAGTGGTCCGGGACGATGAATGCCGGGTGATCGCCGAAATGGCTCCGGGTGACGATCGCGCCGGCCACCGCGGCGATGACGATCGGCGCGTTGAACGAGGCCGAGATCGCTGCGGCGACACCGCCGCCCGGCATGGTTACGCACTGTATGCGGCCGAGCCCCAGCCGGGTGGCCGCGAGCGAAGCGATGCCCGCACCCAGATACACCACCGGACCCTCGCGGCCGACCGAGGCGCCCGAGCCGATCGAGGCGGCGCTCACCACCGCGCTGCCGATCCACGCCCGCCAGTCCATCCGGCCGGCGCGCAGCGCCGCGGACTCCATCACGTCGGCAACGCCGTGCGGGCATCCGCCCGGCATCACGAAGTGGACGAACAGCCCGATCACCAAGCCGCCCAGCGCCGGTGCGGCGAGGATCTGCCAACTCGGCAACCCAGCGATATGGGAATAGAGCTGGTCCTGCCCGGTGCCGAAGGCAACGGTCTGGAACAGCAGGTGAAGCTCCCGGAAGAGGATCGCGCCTTAGGCGCCGGCCAGTCCGATCAGAAGGGCCAGGCCCAGCGTCACCAGGGGTTGCGCGCGCGTCAGGCGGAGGAGGGGTCTGTCGGGGCTTTTCTCCCGCGGTGGCCGGGCTGCGGGAGGCGCGCTCATCGGCGGTCGATCACCGCCGTTTCCTGCCGGCAGGCTAGTGGCACTTGCCGATCGACCCGCTGGCGCAGGTCTTCTTGCCGTCGACCCAGGTTGCGCCGGTCAGATCGGCATTGAGCAGGTCTGCCCCGCGCAGCCTGGCGCCGGTGAGATCGGCGCCGCGCAGCACCGCCCGAAACAGGCGCGCGCGCCGCAGATCGGTTTTGCGGAGCGAGGCGCCGGAAAGGTCGGCCTTCGTGAAATCGGCCTCTACCAGTCGGGCGCCGTCGAGCGTTGCGCCCACCAGCATCGCGCTCAGAAATTTCGCGCGGTAGCCGTCCGCCCCGGAAAGGTCGGTTCCGGACAGATCGGCACGTCCGAACGAGGCGTCGCGCAGACGCGATCTGCCGAGGTCGAGCCCGCGCAGATCCTGACGGTCGAATATGCAGCGGCGCCAATTGACGCCACGCTCGCCCGGGTCGATGCATTCGGCGAACGCCGCCCCTCCGACGCCGATCGCGCCCAGGAACGCGCTCAGACAAACAAGCGCCCGTGCGACCATGCCTGAAGGTGTAGCCCGGCCGGCCGTGCTCGGCAAAGCCCTAATTCCGCCTGCGCTGGCCAAGACCCATCACGTTGCCGATCTGCGCCGGCCGCGCCAGCCCGGCATGCGCGAGGAAGATCTCCGCCAGACGGTCCTGGACCTCCCCGGGCATCGGACATACCGCCCGCGCGGCGAGGTCGACATGCACCGCCATCTGCTCGGTGATCGCCGACAAGGTGCCGGTCCGGACTTCGTGCATGCGGTGGCAGTAGTGGATCCGCTTCTCATCGAAGCCGAGAAGCTGGGTGGTACAGATCACCTCCTGGCCTTCCACCAGCTCGGACAGGTAGACGGTATGGGTTTCCACCGTGAACGTCGAGCAGTTGGTGCGGTCGCGATAATCCTGGCCGAGCCCGACCAGGGGGTAGAACCCGTCGGTCGCGTAATCGAAGATCAGGATGAAATAGGCGAGGTTCATGTGCCCGTTGTAGTCGGTCCATTCCCCGCGCACGGTCTCGCGAAGGGTCTCGATCGGGCCGTCGCCCATCGTTCAGCCCCGCTCCATCGCGCGGCGGCACCGCACGAGGATGTCGAGCGTCTTGAACGGATCCTCGATGCGCGGGAAGGTGGCGATCCCGCGCGGCTCGAGGAAGGCCTTGGCCGCTTCGTTGGCATCGCGATCGCCGGAGAACGACACCAGGATCGGCTTGGCGGGATGGCGCGCGGCGATGTCTGCCAGGAACGCCAGGTTCGGGATGCCGAGCTCCTCGGCCAGGATCAGGATGGTGGCGACCGCATCGACATTGTCATCGGCGATCACCGCCTCGATCGCCTCGCGGTAGGCGAACTCCATGCCGTGCACCGTGGCGCTGGGAAAGACGTCCACCGGGTTGGCGAGGCTGACGAAAGGCGGGCTGATGGCGCGCAAACGGTCCATGGTCGGCCCGGCCAGCGGCGGGAAGGTGACGTTGAGCCCGGCCCGGCACAGATCGCTGATATGGACGATGAAGGCGCCCGAGGGCGAGACGAAGCCCACGCGATCACCCGCCGGCAGCCCCGAGGCAGCGATCGCCTTGGCGGCAAGGAAGAGGTGGGAGAACTCGTCGATCCGCACCACCCCGGCTTGCCGCAGCGCGCCGTCAAGGATGCGGTCGTCCGAGCCCATCGAGGCGGTATGCGATAAGGCGGCCCGCGCGCCCTCGGCCGAGGCGCCGCTCTTGAGCATCACCACGGGCTTGTGCCGGGTCAGCCGGGCGGCGGCGGCCAGGAAGTCCGACGGCCGTTTGATGCTCTCCAGATAGAGGAAGACTGCCTCGGTCTGCGCATCTTCGGCGAGAAACGCAAGCACGTCGGTCTCGTCGATGTCCACGGCGTTGCCGAGCCCGACCGAGCGGGCGATGCCGTAGTTCTCCGCTGAGATAATGTGGCGCATCATCGCGCCGGTAAAGTTGCCGGTCTGGGCGATATAGGAGATCGGACCGCGCGGAATCCGGCCCAGCGGGAAGAAGCTCGAAGTGAAATTGTCGGGCGCGGAGATGTGGCCGGCCGTGTTGGGGCCGAGCACGCCGATGCCGGTCTCTTCGCTCGCGGCGGCGCGCGCGGCCTGGAGTGCCTCGCCGTCCCGGTCGACTTCGGCGAACCCCCCGGCGATGAGGACGGCCGCGCGGATGCCGCGCGCCGCGCATGCGCGCAAGGCTGCGGGCGACTTGGCCGCCGGCAGGATCACGATCGCAAGATCGATGCCCTCAGGCAGCGCTTCGATGGACGCATAAGCGTCCAGCCCCAGGATCGTCCCACCGCGCGGGTTGACCGGATAGACGGTCCCGGCGAACCCGTTGGCTCGCATGTTCTCGATCACGACCCGGCCGGGGCGGCGCTCGGTCTGCGAGGCGCCGATCACCGCAACGCTGCGTGGGCCGAAGAACGCGGCCATGTCCGGTCTTGCTCTGCCCGGGGCGGCCGCGCGGCGCCGGGATGCGGAGGCGGGCGCGCCCATCGGCCGATTACGGCTCGTAGCCGAGATTCGGCCCGAGCAGGCGCTCGGCCCCGGCGAGGTCGAACCCCTTGCGGCGGGCGTAGTCGGCCACCTGGTCGCGGCCGATCCTTCCGACACCGAAATAGCTGGCATCGGGGTGGGCGAGATAATAGCCCGCGACCGACGCCGCGGGCAGCATCGCGAAGCTTTCGGTGAGCGCAACGCCGATCGAAGCCTCGGCGTCGAGCAGAGCGAACAACGTTGCCTTCTCCGAATGGTCGGGGCACGCCGGGTAGCCGGGCGCCGGCCGGATGCCGGAATACGCCTCGCGGATCAGCGCTTGGTTGTCCAGGTCTTCGTCCGCCGCATAGCCCCAGAACTGCTTGCGCACGCGTTCGTGCATGTGCTCGGCGAAAGCCTCGGCCAGCCGGTCGGCGAGCGCCTTGAGCAGAATGCCGCCATAGACGTCGCCTTCGGCCTCCATGCGCTCCAGATGGGGCGCGATCCCGAGCCCGGCGGTCACCACGAATCCGCCCAGATAGTCCGTACAACGTCCATCGGCGGGCGCGATAAAGTCGGCCAGCGCGCGATTGGGCCGCCCGGGTGCCCGTTTCATCTGCTGGCGCAGGGTGCGGATGATGCAGCGGATGGTGGCGCGGTCCTCGTCCTCGTAGACTGCGATGTCGTCCGGGCCGCTCCGATTGGCGGGGAAGAAGCCGATGACGGCGGCCGCACGCAGCCAGTTTTCGGTGACCACGCGATCGAGCATCGCGTTGGCGTCCGCATAGAGGCTGCGCGCGGCTTCACCGACGACCGCGTCCTGGAGGATGCGCGGGAACGTGCCGGCCAGCTCCCAGGTGCGGAAGAACGGCGTCCAGTCGATCCGCCCGCGCAGCCGGTGCAAGGGATAGGAATCGAAGATGCGGGTGCCGATGAACCCGGGCCGCGTCGGTGCGTATCGATCCCAGTCGATCTGCACCGGGTTGTCCCGCGCCGTGGCCAGGGGCGCGAGATCGTCCGCGCGTCCGGCGCGGCGATGGCGCGCGCGCACGCCGTCATAGTCCCGGTCCAGGCCCTGGAGAAACGCCTGCTTCGCCTCCGCGCTCAGCAGACGGCCGACCACGCCCACCGCGCGGGAGGCATCGAGCACATGGACGGTGGGGTGTTCGTATTGCGGTGCGATCTTGATCGCGGTGTGGACCTTCGACGTCGTCGCCCCTCCGATCAGCAGAGGAATGTCGAAGCCCTCGCGCTGCATCTGCGCGGCGACGTGGATCATCTCGTCCAGCGAGGGGGTGATCAGCCCGCTGAGCCCGATGATGTCCGCGCCCCGGGCGCGGGCGGTCTCCAGGATCGTCTGCGCCGGCGCCATCACGCCCAGGTCGATGACTTCGTAGTTGTTGCACTGCAGGACGATGCCGACGATGTTCTTGCCGATGTCGTGAACATCGCCCTTGACAGTTGCCATGACGATCCTGCCCTTGGTCGCGGGCACGGCACTTTTTGCCTGTTCGGCCTCGATGAACGGGGTGAGATGGGCCACGGCCTGTTTCATCACCCGCGCGCTCTTGACGACCTGGGGCAGGAACATCTTCCCTTCGCCGAACAGGTCGCCGACGATGTTCATGCCGTCCATCAGAGGCCCTTCGATCACGTCGAGCGGGCGGGCGGCGGCACGCCGCGCCTCCTCGGTGTCCTCGATGATGAACTCCGAACTTCCGACCACCAGCGCGTGCGCGAGCCGCGCCTCCACCGTCCCGGCGCGCCAGGTGTCATCCGTCGCCCGGGCGGTGGCGCGGCCCTTGACCGACTCCGCGACCTCCAGCAGCCGCTCGGTTGCGTCCTTGCGCCGATCGAGGATCACATCCTCCACGCGCGCGCGCAGATCCGCGGGAATGTCCTCGTAGACCGCAAGCTGGCCGGCGTTGACGATGCCCATGTCCATGCCCGCGCGGATGGCGTGGTAGAGGAAGACGGAATGGATCGCCTCGCGCACACCGTTGTTGCCGCGGAAGGAGAAGGAGACGTTGCTCACCCCGCCGCTGACCAGGGCATGCGGCAGGCTGTCCTTGATCGCCGCCACCGCCTCGATGAAGGCGAGCGCGTAGCGGTCGTGCGCTTCGATCCCGGTCGCGACGGCGAAGATGTTGGGATCGAAGATGATGTCCTGGGGCCGGAAGCCGACGCGGTTGGTCAGGATGTCGTAGGACCGGGCGCAGATCGCGACCTTGCGGGCGGTGGAGTCGGCCTGACCGTTCTCATCGAACGCCATCACGACGACCGCCGCGCCGTAATCGCGCACCAGCCGGGCCTGCGCAATGAAGGCGTCCTCGCCTTCCTTGAGGCTGATCGAGTTGACCACGCTCCGACCCTGGACGCATTTAAGCCCGGCCTCGATGACGCTCCATTTCGAGGAGTCGATCATCACCGGGATCCGGCTGATGTCGGGCTCCGACGCCATGAGATTCAGAAACCGGACCATCGCCGCCTCGGAATCGAGCAGCCCCTCGTCCATGTTCACGTCGATGATCTGGGCGCCGTTTTCGACCTGTTGGCGCGCGACGTCGAGGGCAGCCTCGTAGTCGGCGTCCTTGATCAGCCTGGCGAAGCGGGCCGATCCGGTAACATTGGTCCGCTCGCCGACATTGACGAACAGGGAGTCAGGCCGGATCGTCAGCGGCTCCAGCCCGCTCAGCCGGCAGGCGGGCGCGATCGCCGGGCGCTCGCGGGGCGGCAGCCTGTCAACCGCCGCGGCCAGCGCCGCGATGTGGTCCGGCGTCGTGCCACAGCAGCCGCCGACCAGGTTGACCAGCCCGCTGTGGGCGAAGGCGAGCAGGATGTCGCGCATCTCTTCCGGGGTCTGATCGTAGCCGCCGAAGGCGTTGGGCAGCCCGGCATTGGGATGACAGCTGACATAGGCGTCGCAATGGCGCGCGAGCTCCTCGACATGGGGCCGCATCTCCGCCGCGCCCAGGGCGCAGTTGAGCCCGACGATCAGCGGTTCGGCGTGGGCGATCGAGGTCCAGAACGCCTCCGGGGTCTGGCCGGTAAGGGTACGCCCGCTGGCATCGGTGATCGTGCCCGAGACGATGATCGGCACGCTGCGGTTCAGCGCCTCGAAAACCCGCCGGACGGCAAAGATCGCCGCCTTGCAGTTGAGCGTATCGAAGACGGTCTCGATCATGACCGCATCGATGCCGCCTTCCATCAGACCGGTGAGCGCTTCGCCATAGGCGCCCGCCAGCCGGTCGAAGCCGACATTCCGGTAGCCCGGGTCGTTGACGTCCGGCGAGATCGAGGCGGTCCGGTTGGTGGGCCCCAGAACGCCGGCGACGAAGCGCGGCCGGTCAGGGGTCAGCGCGCTCTGACGGTCCGCGGCGCGGCGGGCGATCCTGGCCGCTTCGCGGTTAAGCTCGCCGATCACGTCTTCCATCAGGTAGTCCGCCATCGCGATCGCGGTGGCGTTGAAGGTGTTGGTTTCCACGATGTCGGCGCCGGCGGCGAGAT
>CAYFYS010000044.1:0-9537 GCA_964347365.1 uncultured Rhodospirillaceae bacterium
AGATGCCCGCCTGCATCTCTGCCCCAGGCGCATTTTTTTCGCAAAAGTTCAGCCTGTATTTGGCCGAAAGCGCGCTCAGCTCGCTGTACACCGCGCCTGCCGGCAAGCCTTTCTTCTCCAGCCCGGCGATACGCTCGTCCATGACCTTTTTGGCCAGCGCCCGCATCTGGGCATCGGCCGTCGCGGACAGCGCCACGCGGCTGATTTTCAGGCTGTTCATGTATTTCGAGAACGGCGGCGGATCCTCGCCCCAGGAAAGCTGGGCCATGCGCACCGCCGCCGCCTTGGTCGCGAACGCATCAACGAACGGCTTCAGGTCGCCGGGCAGCCGATCGTAGGATTTCGCGTTCATCGCCAGCCCGAAGCTGATCACCGAGACGAACATCGGCGTGTAGTGCCGGACCAGGTTGCCGAGCTTGAAGGCGAAGATGCCCATCGGGTCGGTGACCACGCCGTCGATGGTGCCCTTTTGCAGGGACTCCGCCATGTGGGTCGCCGGCATGCCGATCGGCAAGGCGCCAAGCGCCTTCATCATCACCACGTCGGTCGGCGTCGGCACGCGGTAGCGCCGGCCGCCGAGGTCGGCGAGGCTCCGGATCGGAACTTCCGAATCGTAAACCCCGGACGGGCGGTTGAAGACCACCCACATCGCCCTGGTTCCCCGGTGCTCGGCGCGCAGGTACTTGTCCATCAGGTCCGCGGTCGCCTTGGCGGCGACCAGGGCGCCCTTGGCCCCATCCGGGAAAAGATAGGGCGCATGCGTCAGCTCGGTCAGCGGAAAGCGTCCAGGGGTGACGCCGTGCTGGAAAAACGACAGGTCGGCCACGCCCTTGCGGGCGAGGTCGTAGTGCCGCGGCATCGGCCCCATGGACGAGCCGTAGAACACCTCGATCTTCAGTCGTCCGCCGGAGTCCCTGGCGACCTGCGCCTTGACCTCCTCGAACCATCGCGAGGCGGTCGAGGGTTTGGGTGCGAAGCTGGCAATCTTCAGGGTATGGGTCTTATGTGCGCCCGCCGCGCCGGCGCCCAGCGCCATCGCGGCCGCACCGCCGATTGCGGCCAGCAGCTTCAAGGTTCCATGCATGCTCATCTCCCCGTGCCCGGCCACCCCGGCCGGATCGCGTGTTGTCCAACGCACCGATGGTGACCCGAATCCGGTCCCGAGGCAACGCCCGGCGGGTGCTGCGTCACCGGGCCTCAGTGCATCGCAGAGCCGCCGTCTACGACCATGGTCTGGCCGGTGACGAAATCGCTGTCTGAAGACGAGAAGAACAGCAGCGCGCCGATCAGGTCCTCCGGCACCTCCTCGCGCTTGATCGCCCGGCTGGCCGTGTTGCCTGCCTGGATGCGCGTCCACTGCTCGTCCGCCAGCACCTTCTCGCTCATCGTCAGCCCCGGTGCGATGGCGTTGACGTTGATGCCGTCATCGCCGACCTCGCGCGCGAGCGCCCGCGTGAAGGCGACCATGGCGCCTTTCGAGCTGACATAGTGCAGCAGCATCGGCGTGCCCTTGAACACCGTCCCCGAAGCGATGTTGATGATCTTGCCGTAGCCGTTCTTCTTCATCTCCGGCACCGCGGCCTTGACGCAGCTGAACACCCCGCGGGTGTTGATTCGCATCACCCGGTCCCATTCGTCCTCGTCGATCTCCAGGACCGCGCGCTGTTTCAGATCCGCAAAAAGCGCCGCGTTGGTCACCATGATGTCGAGTCGGCCATAGGTCTGGACCGCCTGGGCCACCATCGCCCTGGTCTCCTCGGGGCTGGTGACGTCGCAGCGGTTGCCGACCGCCTCGCCGCCGGCCTGCTTGATGATGTTGACCGTGTTCTCGGTGTCGATGATGTCGCTGACCACGACCTTGGCACCCTCGGCGGCCAGCGCCGTGCAATAGGCCACGCCGATGCCACGTCCGCCGCCGGTGACAACCGCAACCCGACCGTCCAGTCTGCCCATCCTCGCTCTCCTTGTTGGTTCGGGGCCGCATTGCCGCAGCGCGCCCCTGTTCCGGGGTCATATTCTCCGTCGTTGCGCGTGTCCATAGGTCGGGCCGTGGTGCCGGTGGCCGGCATGCCCGTCGGATCCGTCCCGGCGCCTGCGTTCGGCACGCCGATCGAATGCGCGCGTGTCCGGCGCCTCCTCGGCGTGCGCCACCCCGTCGAGATGGGCGATCCAGTGGTCCGGCAATCGGTGCCGCCGCGCACCCTCGCGGATCAGGGTGATGTAGCGCAGCGACGGCTTGCCGTCCTGCGCGTTGCCGCGGGCGAGGTAGGCGAACGCCTCTACGGTCTGGCCGCCGTCATCCTCGACCTCCAGCAGGACGGGCCTGTAGCCCCTGCCGGGCACGCCTTCGCTCGCGTTGAGCCGGACCAGGTCGCGTCGCGTGATGCGGTAGAGCGCCCCCCACACCTCGGCGTCGGCATCAAGGCAGATATTCGCCGGCGCAGACTTGCCGCGCGGCCAGCCGTCCAGGTTGAAGCGCAGCCGATAGCCCGGGATGCGGCCGCTGCGGGTGTCGCTGGGCCGCATGCCGCGCCGGTCGCAGAAGGCACTCGGATGCAGGTTGGCGCCATAGGCGAAATACCACACCTGATCGCCCGGCCTGCCTTCGAGGCGGAGCCCCCATGCGCGATACCACAACCGGGTAATCGGCCAGACGCCGAGGAGGATCGGCGAAAACGACCGCCGCAGACCCCGCCGCAGACACCGTTTCAACCACGCCGGGTCTGGCCGCCTCGGAAGGTCGGAACCGCCTCGGAACATGCCTCAGTCCGCCAGACCGTACAGCCGCGCGGGGTTGTCCACCACGATCCTGCGCAACAGGTCCGGGTCGGGCGCATAGCGCGGCAGCATGTCGACCAGATCGCCGTCGTTCGGCATCAATCCGGTGATGTTGGGGTGCGGCCAGTCCGTTCCCCACAGCACCCGGTCCGGGGCGGCTTCGATCGCCGCCTGCGCGAAAGGCACCACATCCTCGTAGGGCGGCCCGGCGGCCGACAAGCGTTCGGCGCACGAGATCTTGAGCCAGAAATCGCCCTCGGCCAGAAACCGCAGCAGCTGCTGGAAGGACGACTGTTGCAGACCCTCGGCGACCTTCACCCGCGCCAAGTGGTCGAACACGATCGGCAGGCCGAGCCGTTCGATCGCCGCGGCGTTCTCGACCACGTCGACCGCTTCCAGATAGAGCACCAGATGCCAGCCCAGCTTCCTTATGGGCTCGGTGACGGCGCGTATGCGGGTGAAGTCCGGCGGCCCGCCCAGATGGCGTGCGAAGCTCATCCGCACCCCGCGGACGCCGCCCCGGTGGAGCGCCTCGTAGTCCCGTTCGGTGAAGCCTTCCTCGACCATCGCCACCCCGCGATAGCGCGCAGGCGCGGCGGCGATCGCATCCAGCATTGCCCTGTTGTCGGCACCGTGGCAGGTCGCCTGGACGATAACCGCGCGGTCGAGCCCCAGCACATCATGCAGCCTGGCCAGGTCGGCAAGCGGCGCATCGGGTGGCGTGTAGGTCCGGTCGGGATGATAGGGGTAGCGCGCAGCGGGGCCGAAAACGTGGCAATGCGCATCGCACGCGCCCCGGGGCAGCACGGTCGCAGGCCGTCTGGTGTCGCGCACAGGCGGTTGACAGGTCTTCATCGGGCGGCATTCGTACCATCAAGGGCGGTCGCGACGAAGGTAGTGCAATCGGCCTGGAGGCGAAATCCTTCCGCGCAGCCTTGGTCGATTCGATCCGGTGGCGGCAGTCCCAGACCTGCTGGCGCTATGGTCGCGGTGAACCGAAGATTTTGGCTGCGAATCCGTTCGATGCGCATTCTTCGATACGCATGGGCCGGGCTGGCTCTGCTCGCGGTGATGCCGCCGGACGCGGTGCAGGCGAAGACCGCCGGGGAGATCCGGATCGTTGCGGGTCGGGCGGGGACGCCGTGGCATGCCTTCGCGGTGCGCATGGCCGCATTGCTGGAAACCGAACTGCCCGCCTCCCCGGTGTCGGTCATCCGCCGGGGCAATGGCGTCTGGAACCCGGTGTTCGTGAATGCGCGCCGCGCCGAGTTCGGCCTGTGCAACGAAGCCAGCGCGGCCTGGGCCTATCATGGCGACGAGACCGCCTATAAGGGGAACAGGTACAGGAAACTGCGCACGGTCATCGGCGGGATGAGACCGGTCTGGATCACCGCGATGCTGCGCCGGGACTATATCCGGCGTACCGGGTTCTCCACGCTCGACCAGGCCCTGACGGCTGGGCTCTACGGGCCGCGGATCGTCATGGAGCCGGCTGTCGGCACGGTGCCGATCGTCGTCGACAAGATCCTGTCGGCGATGGGCTCCAGCAGGCGCATGCTGCGCGCGCGCGGCGGCGACGTCGTCCAGGTGGGCGCCATGCAGATTCCCGCGATGATGCGCGAGGGCAGGGCGGACCTCTATTTCGCGGCGACGGTGTCCGATCATCCGGCCGTGCGCGAGACCTCGCGGAGCGCCGATGTCCAGTTCGTCGATCTGCCCGACGTCGCGTTGACCACGCTGGAGAGATCGGGCCTTACGGCAAAACCGCTGCCGCGCTGGTTCGAGGGCCAGAGCGGCCCGGTCAACGCGGTCGACCTGGGCACGATGATCATCGTGCACCGCGACGTCGCCAACGAGGTGGTCCACGCCATCGCCCGGACGCTGGTCGACAGGCGCGAGGTACTCGCTCGCAGCCACGCGGCGTTCCGTGGCTACGATCCCGGCCGCCAATGGTCGGTCGAGCGTGCCCCTGTCCCGTTGCACCCCGGCGCGGCGCGATTCTACCGCGAACGCGGCTGGACGAAACACCGAAGCGGTCGATAGGCGGCGTTGACCGATCCCGTCGTCTGAAATACCGTCCATCGCACCTCCCGAGGCCCAGCAGATCCTGGCATGGCCGACACCGCCGATCGCTCCATCCACCCGAGCGGACCGCTGATCGAGCTCGCCGGGCTCGGCAAGCGCTTCGACGGCCAGGCCGTGCTGGACGGCGTCGATCTCGATGTTGATGAGGGCGAGTCCGTGGTGATCATCGGCCCGTCCGGCTGCGGCAAGACGGTCCTTCTCAAGACCGTGATCGGGTTGTTGGAGCCCGACGCGGGCAGCGTGCGCATCGCCGGGGCCGAGACCGTCGGGTTGTCCGCACGCGCGCGCGATGCGCTTACGGGCCGGATCGGCATGCTGTTCCAGCAAGCGGCGCTGTTCGACAGTCTGAGGGTCTGGGAGAACGTCGCCTTCAGACTGCTGAACGAGGGTACGCTGGACCGCAGACGCGGCCATCAGCTCGCCGTGCACAAGATCGAGGCGGTCGGTCTGTCGGCCGATACCGCCGACCTCTATCCGGTCGAGCTGTCCGGCGGCATGCGCAAACGCGCCGCGCTCGCCCGGGCGATCGCCAATGACCCCCGGATCCTGCTGCTCGACGAGCCGACGGCCGGATTGGATCCGATCATGACCAACGTGATCAACGACCTGGTCCTGGAGATCGTCGCCGATCTGGGTGCGGCGGTGCTGTCGATCACCAGCGACATGGCCGGCGCGCGGCGCATTGCTGACCGGGTAGCGATGATGTTGAACGGTCGGACGATCTGGCAAGGTCCCGTGGCCGCTCTGGACGCTTGCGAGAACCCCTATGTCGACCAGTTCGTTCACAACCGCGCTTCGGGTCCGATCCAGGTGATGCGCGATTGATGCGCCCGATCGCCGGCGGGCCGGTTTGACCGGACAGTCGGCCAGCCTATCTTAGCCTCCATGAGCACCAGGCTGGTTTTCCCCGACGATACAAGGCCCGATTTCGAAGTCTGTCGCGATGCCGCCTGCGATTTTCTGCGCGGCCTGGCCGGGAATAACGAGCGCGCCTGGTTCACCGCCCGCCGCGAGATCTACGAAAGCGAAATCCGGTTTCCACTGGAATGCCTGGTCGCGGAGTTCCGCCCCGACGGCGCCGGCAAGGGCCTGCCCGTGCGGGGGGATCCTGCCCGGGCGATCTTCCGGATCCACCGTGACGTGCGGTTCTCCAAGAACAAGCAGCCTTACAAGACCCATGCCGGCGCCATTCTGTCGCGCAGCGGCGGACGCGACGAGGCGGGCGTGGTCTATCTCCACGTCCAGCCCGGCAACTGCTTCGTCTCGGCCGGGTTCTGGCGGGTCGATCCACCGATGTTGAACGCCTGGCGCCAGCGCATGATCGACATGCCCGAGGAATGGCTGGCGATTGTCGGTCCCTACGCCGCGGCGCCGGGAGACGCCCCCTACATGCGGGCGATCTCGACGCTGAAGACCATGCCGCGCGGCTACCGGGACCAGGCCGGGACCAAGGCGGCGGACTACCTGAAGTGGAAGTCCTTTCTTCTGACCCGCCAGGTGCCGGACGCCGTGGTCAAGACCCGCGACTTCGTCGGGGTCATCCGCGAGCATGCACTGGCTTCCGTGCCGCTGCTGGAATACGGCTGGGAGGTCGCCGAGATCCCCGCCGAGGCCGATCCGCGCCGCCACATGCGCAGCCAGACCCGCGCCGCTTGCCGTTCGGAATGAGCTGATGCACACTGCGGATCGACGACAGCGGCGGCAGGGACAGTCATGCCCAAGCGTCTGAGCGAAGCCCAGATGGAGACCGCACGGACCGGCGGCTATGCCTTCCCGGTCCCGGTGATATCGCCGGCCGAGGCGCGCTGGTATCTCGACAGGTTCGAAGACTACGAGCGCGCGTCCGGTACCAGCGCGCCGCGCGACCTGAAGGTCAAGGCGCATCTCCTGTTCACCTGGATGTGGCGGCTTGGCACCACACCCGCCCTGCTGGACGCGGTCGAGGATCTGATCGGGCCCGACATCATGCTGGTCACCTCCGCGGTGTGGGCCAAGAATGCCCGCGATCCCGCCTACGTGACCTGGCACCAGGATTCGGCCTATTTCGGCTACGACCCGGTAGACGTCTGGAGTGCCTGGATCGGGTTGACCGAGGCGAGGATCGAGCATGGCTGCATGCGCTATCTGCCGGGTAGCCACCTGAAGGCCGAACAGTCTCATATCGAGAGCTATGCGGCCGACAACCTGCTGCAGCGCGGCCAGTACATCCCGGATTTCGATGAAACGGGCGCGGTGGCCGCCGAGGTCGGTGCCGGCGAGGCGACGTTCCATCATTTCCGACTTGCGCATTCGTCCAGATCCAACATGTCCGGCCAACGCCGGATTGGCGTTCTGTTCGTCTTCTGCCCGCCCTATGTGAGGTATTCGCTGGGGCGTTATCCGGCCCGGCTGGTGCGCGGGGTCGACGGGTACGGCCACTGGGACGAAGATCCGATCCCTCGGCGCGACATGGACCCTGCGGCAATCGCTCATTTCGAGGGGTTGCGTTCGGCCTACGAGGATCCGACGGTGCGGTCCGAGGCCGAACGCGCCGGCCGCGCCTGAGCGCCGTGCGTGGCCACGTGTTCGCCTGATCTCAGGACTTTTCTGGCGGACAACGAAGCGGCGGTCTTCCGCCCCTCGGCGCGGGTCTCCGTCGTCGAGGAGATCACCGCGTTGCAACATGCGTTCTATCGCACGGGCGTCCACCCGGTGGTGGTGATCGACCGGCCGGTGCGCGCAGACGGGACCGAGAGCGACATCCCGGTGGTATGCAACCTGACGGCGAGCCGGATGCTGTGCGCAGCGGCGCTCGGCATCGACGATCACCGGATGTGCGCCCGGGCGATCGCCCGCAGGACCGCCCGGTGCGTCGCGCCGGTCGTCCTTGTCCGCCACGCCGCACCGGTCCAGGCGGTCATCGCCCGGGGCGATGAGGCGGACCTGACGGCGCTGCCGACGCTCAGGCAACACCGCGGCGATGTCGGTCACTACATCACTGCCGGCCATGCCGTCACCGCCGATCCGGACAGCGGAACCGACAATATGGGCATTCAGCGCTGCTGGGTGCGCGGCCCCCGGCTGATGGCGATCTACCCGTATCCGACCTCGCACAACTGGCTCAACATCAAGAAGTACTGGGACCGTGGCGCGGCTTGCCCGGTCGCGGTGTGGATCGGCCATCATCCCGCCGTGGTGATGGGTACCCAAGCCAAGATCGGCTATCCGGAGAGCCATTGGGCCGTGGCCGGTGCTGCGCTCGGCGCGCCGGTTCGGCTCGTGCCGTCGGTCTGCCACGGCGATCTGATCCGCGTGCCCGCCGATGCGGAGATCGTCATCGAGGGGTTCATTCCGCCCCACCGGCTGGAGGCCGAAGGCCCGTTTGCTGAGTTCACCGGCTACCAGGGGCCGCAGGTCGCCAACCCGGTGGTCGAGGTGACCGCGATCACGCGTCGCACCGATGCGTTCTACCAGGATTGCGGCTCGGGGCTGGCCGATCACCTGGTGCCCGACAACATGGCCATGGAAGGCGCGATCTTCGCGATGTCCCGCAACGCCGCACCGGCGTTGCGGACGGTTCACGTACCGTTTTCCGGCCGCCGGTTCCACGCCTATCTGCAGTTTTGCGATCCGCGGCCGGGCGAGGTGCGCGATGCGCTCGTTGCGGCCCTGTCCTACCGCCGGCTGAAGGCGGTGATGGCGTTCGACGAAGACGTCGACATCTTCGATGACCGCGCGGTGATGTGGGCTCTGTCGACGCGGCTTCAATGGGATCGCGACATAATCCGCATCGACGGGCTGACGGAGGCGAATCTCGATCCGTCGACCCCACCCGGCGTGCACGCCACGACCAAGACGGCGCTCGATGCCACGTTGCCGCCGCCGCGTCGGCCCGGGGCGCCGCGCCCGACGGCCCCGGTCAACCGCGTCGGGCGGACGGCGCTTGCGGCGGCCGAGGTCCTTCTGGCCGACGTCGACGCCAGCGCATGGCCACGCGCCTGAGGATGGTGGACAAGCTGGGAAACGCGACTTTCGTTCGCTGTCCGTTCTGCCGGGAGTGGTTCACCGTCGCAACCAAGCTGATCGACGCGGCGACGATCGCGCTCTACTGTCCGGCGTGCACCCGCCAGTTTCTCCCCGAGGAGGCTGCGGAGATCGATCGGCCGTGACTGCTGCGCTTGTCGACCTGCCGGTTGATGATCGCCTGTCCGGGGGCGTGGCGGCGGCGTCCGCCGGTCAGGCCGCGTGAGCCCGGCGTTCTGGCATCGGCCGGCCTACGTCCTGGGCTGCTGCACTTTCGTCGTTCTGATCAGCTACGGCATCCGCCAGAGCTTCGGGCTGTTCATGGCGCCGGTCAGCGTCGATCTGGGATGGGGTCGGGAGGTGTTCTCGTTCGCCATCGCGGCCCAGAACCTGCTGATCGGCATCGGCGCGCCGGTGCTGGGGGCCGTCGCGGACAAGCGGGGACCGATACCGGTGCTTGTCGGCGCGAGCGCGCTCTACGCCGCGGGGCTGTTCGTGATGTCCCAATCGGCCTCGCCCACGGCGATGTTTGCCTCCGCCGGGGTGATGTGCGGGCTGGGACTGGCGGGCTGCGGGCTGCCGCTGCTGGTGGCGATCGTCGGCCGGGTCGCGCCCGACGCGCGCCGGACGTTGTGGATCGGCGTCGTGACCGCCGTTGGTACCGCAGGACAG
>CAYFYS010000045.1:0-9460 GCA_964347365.1 uncultured Rhodospirillaceae bacterium
GCGGGGGGCCGCCCACGCGCCGCTGCTGGCGCCCGCGCGCGCGACCGACCGCCATGGGCTCGACCCGTTATAGCACAGATCGGGCGGGCTTGTGATCGGCCCGGCGCCGGGCAGGGCGGCGCTGCGTGCCTTCGCGCTGTCGCTGGCGGTCGTCGGGCTGCTTTTCCCGGTCCAGAACTATCTGATCTTCTGGCGCGGCTGGCCGGGCGTCGGCCCGGTCTTCGACGCCGGCGCACCGGCGCTGAGCTGGTTCCAGCTCGCCCTTTACGCCGTTGCGGTCGGCGCGGGAATCGTCTTCGTCCTGCGCCGCCCCGACCGCTTGTTGAGGGACGACGCCGAAATTCTCTCGGCCGTGGCCGCCTATATCGCCCGGGCAGCGTTCTGGGGAGTCCTGCTGGTCGGCCTTGCGGACATGACGATCTCGTTCATGCGTGTCGAGGGGCTGCTCGGTTCGGTGTTCGGGGCCGAGCTCGCCGAGGCGCTGGGACGCTCGCGGTTCCGCGGCGCCTATGTCCACTATCCGCTGATTGCGATCGGGATGGTCATCGCGGCAGTGACCCGGGGCGTGGGCTTCATCTGGCTTGCGCTTCTGATCGTGCTGGCCGAACTGCAGATCGTGATCGCCCGGTTCGTCTTCTCCTATGAACAGGCCTTCATGGGCGATCTCGTGCGGTTCTGGTATGCCGCGCTGTTTCTGTTCGCCAGCGCCTACACCCTGCTCCACGAAGGCCATGTCCGGGTCGACGTGCTCTATGCCGGTTTCGGCGCGCGCGGCAAGGCGTGGTCCAACGCCGTCGGCGCGGTGCTGCTCGGCGTGCCGCTGTGCTGGGTCGTGTTGACCCGCGGCATGTGGGAGAAGACGAACCTGATCAACGCGCCGCTGCTGAGCTACGAAGTCACCCAGGCCGGGTACGGCATGTACGTGAAGTACCTGATGGCGGGCTTCCTGCTGGTCTATGCGGTCTCGATGCTGGTGCAATTCCTGGCCCAGCTCCTGACCAACGCGTCGGTTCTGCTCGATGAGGCCAAAGCCGAAGAAGGCGCCTCCCGGTAATGGAAACGCTGTTCCTCGTCGTCCTGATCCTGACGATGGCCTGCGCGCTCGCCTCGGGCTATCCGGTGGCCTTCGCCTTGCCCGGCTCGGCGATCCTGACCATCGGGCTGGCCGCGCTCTGCGGTTATCTGATCGAAGCCGATGCGGATGCCTATTTCAGGCACGGCGGCCCGATCCAGTGGCTCAACGCAGGCGTGACCAATTTCCGCGGCATCTATTGGGAGGTCGAGCGTGACACGCTGATTGCCATCCCGCTGTTCGTGTTCATGGGCATCATGCTCGAACGCTCCAAGGTGGCCGAGGACCTGCTGGTGACCATGGCCCAGCTCTTCGGCCCGATCCCCGGCGGTCTCGGGATCGCCGTGGTCTTCGTCGGCGCGCTCCTGGCCGCGACCACCGGGATCGTCGGCGCTACCGTGATCGCCATGGGGCTGATCTCCTTGCCGGTGATGCTGCGCAACAACTACTCGCGGTCGTTGGCCACCGGGACGATCAGCGCATCGGGGACGCTGGGCCAGATCATCCCGCCCTCGATCGTGCTGATCATCCTCGCCGATCAGCTTTCCAACGCCACCGATCAGGCCAGCACCCTGCGCCAGGCCGAATATAAGGAGGCGACCGGCCAGTTCAGCCTGCCGAGCGAGTTCGACCTGACCTCCACCAGCGCCGGCGACATGTTCCTGGGCGCTTTGCTGCCCGGGGCGGTGCTGGTCGGGCTCTACATGGCCTATATCCTGATCCTGTCGCTGATCCGCCCGCGCATGGCGCCACCGGTGCCGTTCGGCGCAGAATTCGATCTGCGGTTCCTCGGCAAGGTGGCCGTGGCGCTGTTCCCGCCCCTGACGCTGATTTTCCTCGTTCTGGGCTCGATCATCATGGGCGTGGCCACCGTCAATCAGGCCGGCGCCATCGGGGCGGTCGGGGCGCTGATCATGGCCGGCTACCGGCTGATGGAAGGCCGCCGGGGCGCCTTCGTGCCCGCAACGCTCGCCGGCGGTGCCGCTGTCGCGCTGGTCATCCTGGTTGGCGTCCACGACATCAACATCAAGAATATCGGCGGGGCCAGCGACTGGCTTGCCGTAGCGCTGGCCGGGATCGCGGTGGCGGTGTTGATGTACGCGATCGGGTGGAGCGCCTGGCGCGCTCATCGGATAGCCAGGACGCTCGAAGGGGTGATGATCGAGACCGCCAAGACGACCTCGCTGGTCTTCATCATCCTGCTCGGCGCGGCGATGCTGACCGCAGCGTTTCGCGCCTTCGGCGGCGAGGAGCTCGTGCGGGACTTCCTCACCGGGCTGCCCGGCGGGTTCATCGCCAAGTTCGTCGTGGTGATGGCCGTGATCTTTATCCTCGGCTTCTTCCTCGACTTCATCGAAATCGCCGTCGTCGTGGTGCCGATAGTCGCGCCAATCCTGCTCGCCGACACCACGGCCAATGTGAGCGCGGTGTGGCTGGGCGTGATGATCGGGGTGAACATGCAGACCTCGTTCCTGACGCCGCCCTTCGGCTTTGCGCTGTTCTATCTGCGCGGCGTGGCCCCGCCCGAGGTACGCACGACGCAGATGTATCTCGGTGTGGTTCCGTTCATCGCCCTTCAGCTACTCGCGCTCGGCATCGTCGGGGTCTTCCCCAGCCTGGTGAACTATCTGCCCAACAGGGTCTATCTGACCTCCGAGACCGCCCCGCCGCCCAAGAGCCCGCGGCTCCAGGCCTGTCTGGAATCCTACCTGTTTGCCGAGTACGACCGCCAGGAGCCGCGCCTGCGCGCTGCGATCGCCGAGGTCAGGACGCTCGATCTGGACGTCCTGCCCGACCGGCGCCACCGCGCCCTTGCCGAAAGCCTCCAGGCGGCCGAAGCGACGTTCGGTCTCGTCCAGAGGGTCCGGGCGGCCGAGGCCGCGCGGATCGCGGCCCTGCCGGATTACCGCCCGTTGCATCGGGAGCTGCGCGCGCTGCGGCGCGAACGGCGCGGACTCGTTTCGGACCTGGAACGGTTGAAGGACGATCTTCGCCGGCTGCCGGACGATGCCTTGTCCGCGCGAACAAATCTCGCCGCACGGATCGACCAGGTCGAACGCGAGATTCAAAGCGTGGCTGCGCGACAGCCGCACAACGCGGCCGCCGAACGCAGACGCTACCAGGCTCTGGTGGCAGGCGAGCGCCGCGCACGGCTCGCCTATCGGCGCAACGTCGATGACGCCTATGGGGGCGTGACCGCGCTCCGCGCCATTCTTGCCGATACCGACGCGCTGGCCGGCCTTCGGGAAACCCTGTTCGGATTGCGCGCCACGGTGGTCACCGAACAGCCCGGCGAAGCCGTTGCCCGGCTGCGCGCTGCGCAAAGCGCGATCGGCAAAGTCGCCGGCGCCGGTCACATCCGCAGCAAGGTCTCGCGCGCCCGCCGGGCGCTGCGCGGACGTAATCCCGATCGGGCCAAGGCCGTGGGCGAGCTGGACCAGGCGCTTGCGCGCTATACCGCGGAGATCGATTGGCGCAGCCGTGCCAGGACGGCGCTCGCGCCTGGTCTGGCGGCCTTCGATTCCGCTATTGCCGGAACCATCGGGCTGCGCCAGCAGGAGCGATTGATCGCCGCGCAGGCGCAGGAGATCGCCAGTTGCCAGGCGCGTCACCGCGATATCTCGCTGAGCTTCTAAGCGGCTCCGCGCTCGGCGTGCCGATAGGCGACCCAGCCGTCCGGCCCGAGGATCTCGACCGGGCGAAAGCGGATCTTGTAGGCCATCTTGGCACTCTCGGCGATCCAGTAGCCGAGATAGACATGGTCGAGACCGTGGGCGCGCGCATCTTCGACCATGCGCAGTACAAGATAGGTGCCGAGGCTGCGGCGGCCGAGTTCCGGCGCGAAGAAGCTGTAGACTGCCGACAACGAATCGCTCAGCCGATCGGCCATCATCGCACCCACGAGTGCGCCGTCGGTGTGGCGGAGTTCGATCATCCGGGTATCGACGGGGGTATCCTCGACCATCGCGCGATAGTCGTTGAACGACATCCGGGACATCTCGCCGCCGCCGTGGCGGGCGCGCTGATAGCGGGCGAACAGGCGATACTGCTCCATCGTGGCAACCGCGCCCAGCTCCTCGGCCGCGAGGTCGGCGTTCAGCCGCATGATGCGGCTGATCGACCGGGTGGCCTGGAAACCGCGCACGCAGATCCGGATCGGCACGCAGGCCGCGCATTGCGGGCAGGCCGGCCGATAGGCGAGCCCATGGCTGCGCCGGAACCCCGCGCGGGACATCCGCTCGTAGAGCGCGGCTGCGTGCGGCCCGTCGAGCTCAGTGACCAGCTTGCGCTCCTGCCGGCCGCGAATGTAGGGGCAGGGCAGCACGCGCGTGCCGAAGAAGAACCGGTCTGGGCGGTTCAGCGGCTGGGTCATCGCAAAGGACGCACCGTCGCGGATCGGTCGGCTCCTCCTGTCGGTTTCCATGATAGCTGTCGGACAGACACCACGAAACCCGGCGGCCGCCGGGCAGGAGGGCGGGTCGATGTCGTTTCTCGAACAATCGGTGTTGTTTCTGGCTGCGGCCGTGATCGCGGTGCCGCTCGCCAAGCGTCTGCGACTGGGTGCGGTGCCGGGCTATCTGGCGGGCGGGGCGGTGATCGGGCCGTGGGGCTTGGCGCTGGTCGGCGAGGTGGAGACCGTACTCCATGTCGCGGAGATCGGCGTGGTCCTGCTGCTGTTCGTCATCGGCCTGGAAATCGAGCCGACGCGGCTGTGGACCATGCGGCGCTATGTCTTCGGGCTGGGGGCGGCCCAGGTGCTGCTCAGCGCCGCCGCGCTGGGGCTGCTGGCCGGGCTGGCGGGTTTCGAGACCCGCGCGTCGGTGGTTGCGGGGTTCGCGCTGGCGCTGTCCTCGACCGCTTTCGCCCTGCAGCTGCTGGCCGAGAAGCGGGCGCTGACCTCGCGGCATGGGCGCGCCGCGTTCTCGGTGCTGTTGTTCCAGGACCTCGCCGTCGTGCCGTTGCTGGCGCTGATCCCGCTGCTGGGTGTGGCCTCCCGCGTGGGCGGCGATCCGCTGTGGGCGGTGGCCGAGGCCCTGGGCGTGATCGCTCTGGTCGTCCTGATCGGCCGCTACCTGATCCGCTACGCGTTGTGGACTATCGATGCTACCGGGATCTGGGAGATCTTCACTGCCGCTGCGCTGCTTAGCGTGGTCGGCGCCGCTGTGCTGATGGAAGCCGTCGGGCTGTCGATGGCGCTCGGCGCCTTTATCGCCGGTGTTCTGCTGGCCGATTCGGACTACCGCCACGCCCTGGAAGCCGACATCGGGCCGTTCAAGGGCCTGTTGCTCGGGCTGTTCTTCATCGCCGTGGGAATGAGCGTCGATATCGGTCTGATCCTGGAGCGGCCGGCTCTGGTACTCGGGCTGTCAGTCGGGCTGATCGCGGTCAAGATGATGGTGCTGTGGCCGGTGGCGAGGCTTTTCGGCCTCGCGGGTGAGCCGGCGCGACGCTTGGCGGGCGTAATTCCCCAGGGCGGCGAGTTCGCCTTCGTATTGTTGGGGCTGGCGGTGGGCGCCGGTGTGATGGCGCGATCCCAGGTCGATCTGCTGATCGCGGTCGTGGTCGTCTCGATCGCGTTGACGCCTATCCTGGTCGAGGCCGATGAGCGGCTGATCGGCCGCCGTGCCGCCGCGCCCGTGCCGCCGGAGCCGATCGGCGCACCGCAATCGGTGATCATCGCTGGCTTCGGCAGGGTCGGGCAGATCGTTGCGCGAACGCTGCGCGCCCGCGGCATCGCCTTCACCGCCCTTGAGATTCGTCCCGAACAGGTCGACTTTGTGCGCCGTTACGGCAACCGCATCTATTATGGCGATGCCACGCGGCTGGACACGCTGCGCGCGGCCAATGCCCGGAATGCGCGGGCCATCGTGGTCGCGATCGATGATCCTGATGCGGTGCTGCGCATCGTGCGCATCGCGAAGCTCCATTTCCCGCAGGCTGCGGTCTTCGCGCGGGCGCGCGACCGTCGGCACGCCTACCGCCTGATGGATCTCGGTGCCGATCAGGTGGTACGCGAGACCTTCCACTCCAGCCTGGCGCTTGCGGGCCACCTGCTCGGCGCTCTGGGGCTGAGCGATCCGCAAAGTGCGCGCACGATCGCGGCCTTTCGCGAGCACGACGAGCGCGTGCTGGCCGAACAGTTCGCGGTTCGCGACGACGAACAGAAATTGATCCTTCTGACACGCCGGGCCGAAGAAGAGCTCGAAGCGCTGTTCGGCCGGGACGCCGCGGAGTAGGCCGGGATCCCGGCGGTCCCGGCGACCGGGGGGGGATCGCGGCCGGTGGACGATCCGGTACAATGACGCGCGAGCGATCGGGGCACCGACAAGAGGCGCAAATGGCAGAAAACGTGGTAACGGAGGAAAAGCTGGAGGCTCGGCTGACCGCCAATCCGTTCAACGCCTGGATGGGGCTCCATGTGATTGCGCTCGATGAGGACCGTCTGCGGGTCGGGCTGAGATGGCGCGAGGAGATGATTTCCAACCCCAGCGCGCGCGTCACCCATGGCGGCGTCCTGGGCGCGCTGATCGACGTTGCCGCGGACTTCGCGATCGCAGCGAAGATCGGCGCACCGGTCCCGACGGTCGATATGCGGGTCGACTTCCACCGGGCGGCCCGGCCCGGGGATTTGATCGCGACCGCGCGGGTTGTGCGCATCGGCGGGACCAACTCGGTCGCCGAAGCGCAGGTGCACGACAGCCAGGGCAATCTGATCGCCAGCGGCCGCGGGGTCTATTTCACCGCTGCCGCGAAGTCCTGAGCAATGCGCCACGCTTTCGAGCGTCGGAACCGTGCGCTAGACTGGCGCCGAATCGTTCGGCGGGGCGCCGCACGGATCGGGACGGATCGGTGCAAGAGGACGGATCCCGGATGGCTATCGACACCAGGGCGCTGCGTGATGCCTTCGGTTGCTTCGCGACCGGGATCACGATCATTACGATGGTCGACGGCAAGGGCGAACTCTACGGCGTGACCGCCAACTCGTTCGCCTCGTTGTCGCTCGACCCGCCACTGTGTCTGTTCTGCCTCGATCACAAGGCGATGAGCTTCGGGGCGTTCCGTAACACCAAGCATTTTGCGGTCAACGTCCTGGCAGAAGACCAGGAGGTGCTATCGTCCAATTTCGCCCGGTCGAACGCCGACAAGTGGCGCGGCGTGGACTACGAGACGTGGGCTACGGGCACCCCGATCCTGCCCGGCTGTGTGGCCAATCTCGAATGCGATCTCGAGGTCATCCATGAGGGTGGCGATCACGTGATCGTGGTCGGCCGGGTCACCGGCATGGCCTATCAGGACGGTGAATGCCGGCCGCTTCTATACTACAAGGGGCGCTATAACGCCTTGTCCGCCTGATCGGTGGCCGGTGCGATGCGCCCGTCATCGCGCCTCGTGTTCATCGGGCGCCGGGACCAGCCGCAGCAGGCCGGTGGCATCCCGTGCCAGGCGGCCGGACAGGTAGGGGATCTGCACATACCGGCCCTCCGCCCATAGCGGGGTCAGGTCGCGATAGTTTCGGGACAGCGGGTTGCCCGACTGGCCGGTTGCGATCACGAACAGCGACCGGTCGAGATCGCTCAGATCGTAGACCGCCCGCAGGCCGGGGCCGTGCACGCTTGCATAGGGCGCTTGCCGATCCGAAACCCTGTTCTGGGCGCGGTTGACCGTAAACGCCCCGCCGTTGGCGGCGATCCGGATATCGCCGATCCGATCAAGGAGCGGGATCGTCCCCAGCATCGGATGAGAGAAATGGGCGTAGTGCGCATCGCCCCACCGCCACGCGGCGATGTCCTCGCCATGGACTACGGAAAGCTCGGCAAGCGCCATGTCCAGCGCTCTGGTAAGCATTTCGGAGCAGGATTCGCGCCGTGTCGTGGCGATGTCGTCGCACCACGCCTTTCGGCCGCGCAGCACGTTGCGCACGAAGACCGGCCGCAGTCTCCAAGCCTGTGGAAACAGCGCCCCCATCTCGTCGGCATAAAGCGCTCGGTTGAACGACCGCAGCCAGGCGGTGAAGATCAGCGGCTCGGGCCGGTCCGCAGCCATGCGCCCGTCCCACCGGCGCAGCAGATCGCGCGCGTGCGCGCTGCGCACGCCGCCGGGCTCGATGGCTGTCATCAGCGGTACGAGATCGCGCGCGGCAAGCGAGAGGGGATCGAGCAGCATTCGGCCGGCCAACTCCACGGTGGCCGACCGATCCTGGTCGAGCATCGCATGGATGCGCTGTGCACGATAGGGTGGTGTGTCTCCGACGCCGAGGCGATAGGGGTAGTCGGGGCCGACCACGCGGTGGTTCGCGTTGACGATCCGTCCGCTCGCCGGGTTGAACGATCGGGGCAGCGCCTCGAAGGGGATCAGCCCGACCCAGTCGTGGCTCCCGGTCCATCCCGGCACCGGCGCGTTGCCATCGCCGGCGCGCCGGATCGGCACGCGGCCCGGAGCGATGAAGCCGATATTGCCCTCGGTATCGGCGTAGGTGATGTTCTGTTGCGGAGAATGGAAATGCTCCATCGCCGCGATGAAGGCATCCCATGATCCGGCCCGGTTGAGACGCCAGATCGCTTCGGCCGTCCGGTCGTCCGCTCGCAGGGCGGTTGCGGCCAGAGCGACGGCGCGATTCGGCCCAACCAAGCGCTGCGTCTCCGGATCGAGGTCGGAGATCAGGGGACCGTGACGGCTCGCGCGGACGGTCACCGTCACTGGTTCCTCGCCGCGGATCCGGATCGTTTCGGAGTGGATCGTCAACGGCCTGAACCCGTCTGGCGTCAGGTAGCGCCCGCCATCGCCCGGGTCGAGCTTCTCAACGAACAGGTCCTGGGTGTCGCTGTCGGTTGTCGTGAACCCCCACGCGATGGTGCCGTTATGGCCAAGGATGGTCAGCGGCACCCCGGCTACGGTCGCACCGACAAGCGACAGGGTGGGTGTCTCGATCCGCGCGAGATACCACATCACCGGCGCGCGAAACCTGAGATGGGGGTCGTTGGCGAGGATCGGCCGACCGGTCCGGGTGTCGCTGCCGGCCACCGCCCAGGAATTCGACGCCGTGATCGGGGCCAGCACGTCCGGCCATGCAGCCATGAGCCCGGCAAACAGCGGCTGCGCCTTGTCCAGCTCCGCCCCGGTCAGGGTCGGGGCGACCTCGCCCGTGGTATCGGGCCACAAGTCTTCGATCTGACCGGGCGCAAGCCGGTCGGCCAGGCGCGCGCGCAGCGCCTCGTTCCAGAAGTTGCCCGACAGCAGCATCGCCATGATGCGTGCCCAGACCAGGGAATCGGCCGGCCGCCAGGGCTCCGGACTGCCCGAAATCGCAACGAGCTCGGGCGCCAGCACGCCTGGATGGGTTTCGATATAGGCGTTGACCCCTCTGGCGTAGGCGAGGAACGCAGAACG
>CAYFYS010000046.1:0-9430 GCA_964347365.1 uncultured Rhodospirillaceae bacterium
CCGAGCAGACTTTTGTCGAAGAGCTGCGCGGTGAAATCCGGCTCGGCCACCTCGCCGACGTGGTCCGCCAGGCGAGCAAGCCGCCGGACGCGCTGACCACGTTCTTCTATCACCACCGCAACGAAAAGCGCATCGCGCGCTATGTGATCGTTCCCCGTCCGTCGCCCGAGACGATCGGCCGACCAACCGGCAGCGCGCTGAGCGCCTTCCACCGCAGCCAGGCGGCCCGTTTCACCGCTCCGGAACGGCGCGCGCTGACGCTCATCCACCTCGATCCGGAAATCGTTGCCGCGGAGATTCAGCCCGCCGAAGACGCGCTGAGGGCGGAGTACGAATCGCGCCTGTCCGAACTTTCGGTCCCGGAACGCCGCCGGATCAGCCAGATCGTCGTCGATGAAGAGGCCAAGGCGCAGGAAGCCGCCGCGGCGCTGCGCGCCGGAAGGACGATCGGCGCGGTTGCCCGATCGATCGCGGACATGGATGAAGCCGCGACCGACCTGGGACTGCTGACCCGCCAGGATCTGCCCGAAAACATCGCCGAAGCCGCTTTTGCGTTGACGGAGAAGACGCCCAGCCAGCCGGTTAACTCGCCGCTGGGCTGGCATGTCCTGCTGGTCGACAAGATCGAACCCGGACGGCAACCGGGTTTCGCCGAGGTGAGATCGAGGCTGCGGGCTGATGTCGCCCGCGAGCAGGCGGTCGATGCGCTGGTCAAGCTGGCCAACCAGCTTGAGGACACCCTGGCCGGCGGTGCGAGCCTCGAGGAGGCTGCGGCCCAGCTCGACACCAAGCTGGTGCGCCTGCAGGGCGTCGAGTCTTCGGGCGCGGCCGCAAGCGGCCCGACGAAGGAGAAGCTGTTGGACAGTGACCGGTTCCTCCGTGTGGCCTTCGAGACCGGCGAGGCGCAACTCAGCGACCTGACCGAGACGCCCGACGGTGGATATTTCATCGTTCGAGTGGACCGGGTGGACCCGCCGGCGCTGGAGCCGTTCGACAAGGTGCGCAAGGATGTCGAAGCGGCCTGGCGCAACGACACGCTCGCCAACGCCGCCAGGGAGCGCGCGAACAAGCTTCTGGAAGAGCTCCGGGCCGGCCGGTCGCTTGATACCGTGGCGGCAGAAGCCGGGCTGTCCGTGGCGAGAACATCCGCGTTCACGCGCTACGATCAGAGCGAAAGCCCCAGGCTGCCCGGCGCGCTTGTCGCGGAGCTGTTCCGCGTCAAGCTCGGCGAGGCGGTGGACGGGCCGGCCGCTGACGGTCACACGGTTGCCGTCCTTCACAGGATCGAGCCCGCGGCGGCAAAAGCGGAAGACCCTGCCTTCGATGCCCTGAGCGCTGAACTCACCGAGGCCATTGCCGCGGACGTTCTGGAGCAGTACACGCGGTCGCTGCGACGGCTCTATCCGGTGCGCATCGACACGGCCGCGCTGGACCGTCTGTTTGACGAGGGCTTCATCACCCGCTGAGCGGGTTCGCATCACGGCCCGTTCGGCAGGCCGTGATCGGCGCTCGGGCTGCGTTCCGCTATGATGACGGGGCTTGGTTGTAGTCGAGAAGACATGAGCAGAGATTTCGACGCCTTCAAGGGAATCCTCGCCCGGATCGCAGATGATGCGCGGCTCGACGAGGCCGAGGCCGAGGCCGCGTTCGATACGATCATGTCCGGCAATGCGACCCCGGCGCAGATCGGCGCCTTCCTGATGGCCCTGCGGCTGCGCGGCGAGACGGTCGACGAGATCACCGGAGCGGCGCGGATCATGCGTGCCAAGGCGGTGCGGATCGTCGCGCCCCAGGGAGCGATCGACGTCGTGGGCACCGGTGGTGACGGTGCGGGTACGCTCAACATCTCCACGGCTGCCGCGCTGGTCGTTGCCGGGTGCGGCGTGCCGGTCGCCAAGCATGGCAACCGCGCCCTGTCTTCCCGCTCGGGCGCGGCGGACGTGCTGGCCGCCCTGGGCGTGAACATCGATGCCGCGTTCGGACAGATCGAGCGGTGCATCGAAGAGGCCAAGATCGGCTTCATGATGGCGCCGCGCCATCACAGCGCCACCCGCCATGTCGCCGGACCGCGGGTGGAGCTGGCCGTCCGCACGATCTTCAACGTGCTCGGCCCGTTGTCGAACCCGGCCTTCGTCGCGCGGTTGCTGGTCGGTGTCTATGACGGCGCCTGGGTCGCGCCGTTGGCAGAGGTGCTCGGCAGGCTCGGCTCGGAGCGCGCCTGGGTGGTTCACGGCGCTGGCGGGCTTGACGAACTGACCTCCGTCGGCCGAACCCGGATCGCCGAATGGAACGACGGCGCGGTCCGGTGTTTCTCGCTCACCGCCGCCGATGCCGACCTGAGCGAAGGCAGGCTTGAAGACCTGAAGGGCGGCGACGGGGCATTCAACGCCAAACAGCTCGAGGCGCTGCTCGACGGCGCGCCCGGCACGTACCGCGACACGGTCCTGATGAGCGCAGGCGGCGCGTTGGTCGTTGCGGGCCACGCCAGGGA
This sequence comes from uncultured Rhodospirillaceae bacterium, assembly GCA_964347365.1. Classification (GTDB taxonomy): domain Bacteria; phylum Pseudomonadota; class Alphaproteobacteria; order MPNO01; family MPNO01; genus CAYFYS01. Next base: position 2,492 of record CAYFYS010000046.1, read on the forward strand.
CTTGCGCGAGGGCGTCGGCCGGGCGGCGCGCTCGATCGACCAGGGCGAGGCTAGGTCATGTCTGGCGCGCCTGGTCGCGATCTCCAACGAAACACCGGTGGCGCCGTCGGGAGCGTCCACCGAGGGCGAAACATGAGCGACATGCTGGCGCGCATCTGCGGGGTCAAGCGGGCGCACGTCGCCGATGTCCGTGCCCGTCGCCCGCTGAGCGAGGTGCACGAGCACGCGCTTGCGGCCTCACCGCCGCGCGGCTTCGCGGCCGTTCTGGAAGAAGCCCGTGCGGCGGGCGCCTACGGCCTGATCGCCGAGATCAAGCGTGCCTCGCCCAGCAGAGGCATGATCCGCGAGGATTTTGCGCCCGCCTTGCTCGCGCGCGCCTATCGGGAAGGCGGCGCGCGTTGCCTGTCGGTGCTGACGGACATGCCGTATTTCTGCGGTGCGGACGACCATTTGCTGGCGGCACGTGCGGCCATCGACCTGCCGGTGCTGCGCAAGGATTTCATGCTGGAGCCCTATCAGATCATCGAAGCGCGATCGATCGGCGCGGATTGCGTGCTGCTGATCATGGCGGCGCTGGGCGACGGCCAGGCGAGCGAGCTTGCCGGCCTGGCCAAGACCCTGGGCATGGACATCCTGGTCGAGGTCCACGACGAGGCCGAGCTCGCCCGCGCGCTCGACATCGGCACCGGGATGATCGGCATCAACAACCGCAACCTCAAGACCCTGGTCACTGATACCGCGACCACGACCCGGCTCGCGCCGTTGGTGCCGGAAGACCGGCTGGTGGTTGCCGAGAGCGGCCTGTCCAGCCACGATGATCTCGCAGCGATGAAGGATGTAGGGGTGACCACGTTCCTGATCGGCGAGGCCCTGATGAGCAAACCGGACGTGCGCGCTGCGACCGCGGAAATTCTCGGCCTGATCGCGTGATGGCCGAATTTAGCCACATCGACGAAGAGGGCAAGGCGGTGATGGTCGACATCACCGGCAAGCCGGTCACCGAGCGCGTTGCGACTGCCCGCGGCGAGGTTGCGATGTCGTCGGGAACCATCGCCCGGATTATCGAGGGCAGCGTGGCCAAGGGCGACGTGCTGAGCGTGGCGCGGTTGGCCGGTATCATGGGCGCCAAGCAGACCGCCAGCCTCATCCCGCTGTGCCATCCGCTGGGGCTGAACGCGATCGATCTGGACTTGCACTGCGATTCCACACGCAGTGTCGTGGAGATCGTGGCGACCTGTCGGCTTGCCGGGCGCACCGGCGTGGAGATGGAGGCGCTGACCGCGGTCAGCATCGCGGCGTTGACGATCTACGACATGTGCAAGGCCGTCGACCGCGGCATGCGGATTGGCCAGATTCGGCTGGTGTTCAAGGACGGCGGGCGGTCCGGCCCCTACCGGGCAGACGACGGATGATCCCGGTCGCCGAGGCCCGCAGGCGGATCCTGGGTGCGCTGGAACCGACGCCGGCTGAACAGATCGCGCTCGCCGACGGCCTCGGCCGCGTGCTTGCGCGCGATGTCACGGCCCGACGCACCCAGCCGCCGCTCCCCGTTTCGGCAATGGACGGCTATGCGGTGCGCGCGGCCGATGTCGAGAACCTGCCCGCGCGCCTGGACGTGATCGGCTACGCGCCCGCTGGCACCGCCTTTGCCGGCACTGTCGGGCCGGGCCAGGCGGTACGCATTTTCACCGGTGCGCCGGTTCCCGAAGGCGCGGATACGATCGTCATCCAGGAAAATACCCAGGAAGCCGACGGCGTGCTTGCCGTTGTCACCGGGTCTGCGCCGCCGGGACGCTATGTCCGGCCTGCCGGGCTCGACTTCTCCGAAGGCGAGGTGCTGCTGCACGCCGGCCGCGTGCTGAGCGCGCGCGACCTCGGCTTGGCTGCGGGCATGAACGTGCCCTGGTTGATGGTGCACCGCAAGCCGAGGGTGGCGATTCTTGCCACGGGCGATGAGATCGTCATGCCTGGCGAGCCGATCGGCGAGAACCAGATCGTCAGCTCCAACGCGATTGCCCTGGCCGGCTTCGTTACCGCCGAGGGCGGCATTCCCGTCGACCTCGGCATCGCGCCGGACTCGGCCGCGGCGCTCAGATCGATGGCAGCCGGCGCGCGCGGCGCCGATCTGGTGATCACCACTGGTGGGGCTTCGGTCGGCGATCACGACCTGGTCAGATCGGTGCTTGGCGAAATCGGGCTCGAGATCGCGTTCTGGCGCATCGCCATGCGGCCGGGAAAGCCGTTAATCTTCGGCCGATTGGCCGGCACGCCGCTGCTCGGCCTGCCCGGTAATCCGGTTTCCTCGCTGGGCTGTGAGCTGATCTTCCTGCGCCCGGTGCTTGCCGTCCTGCTCGGCGCAGACCGAGACCGACAGCCTAGCGAAACGGCCCTTCTCGGCATCGATCTGCCGCCGAACGACGAGCGGGAGGACTACCTGCGCGCGCGCCTCGTCCGCGACGGCCGAGGCCGGTCGGTCGCCAGCCCGTTCGACGTCCAGGACAGCTCGATGTTCGCCAACATGGCGCGCGCGGACTGTCTGGTGGTCCGCCCGCCGCATGCTCCAGCCGCCTCGGCGGGCAGTGCAGTGGAAACGCTGCCGCTCGGCGGCGGCATCTGCGGTATCTGAGGCCCGAATCTCCATCGACGAATCGCTCGCGCACAGCCACGCCGCCTTCGTGGTTGACAGGAAATCGGAACTTTAATAGAACTTCGCGCGTTCACCATTTTGTTCCACATGTCGTGTGGCTGCGAGCGGAGCGGGTCAGATGTTGACGCGAAAGCAATACGAGCTGCTGCTCTACATCGACACGTTCATCACCGAACACGGCATCTGTCCGTCGTTCGAGGAAATGAAGCAGGCCCTGAACCTGAAATCCAAATCGGGCATCCACCAGCTGATCAGGGCTCTGGAGGAACGCGGGTTCATCACCCGCCTGCCCTATCGCGCCCGTGCGCTGGAGATACGCCGCCGTCCGGAGAACATGTCCCGGGCGGAGCGCGCTCCACCCGGGCGCAGCTTCGCACCGCGGGTCATCGAGGGCGACTTCTCGGCCGGGCTCAGCGGAGCGGCCGCACCGCCGCAGAGCGATATCGTCACTTTGCCACTCTATGGCAGGATCGCAGCCGGTGTGCCCATCGAAGCACTGCGCGACACCACACAGACCTTCAGCGTGCCGGCGAGCCTCCTGGGCAGTGGTGAGCATTACGCGCTGGAAATCGTGGGCGATTCCATGGTCGATGCGGGCATCCATGACGGCGATATCGCGATCATCCGGCGCGGCGAGACCGCGGAGAACGGCGATGTGGTGGTCGCCCTCTTGGCCGACGACGAGGTGACGCTGAAGCGGTTTCGCAGGCACAGAGACTCCATCGCCCTCGAGCCGGCGAACCCGAGCCATGAGACCCGGATATTCGGTCCCGATCAGGTCAAGGTTCAAGGTCGGCTGGCCGCCTTGTTTCGTCTGTACTGAGTCGTCCAGGGACGCAGCCCTCTGCCCTCGGCGGCGCTGCGAACGCGCACGCCGTTTTCTTCCAGCCACAGCGCATGGGCGCCATGGCGGTAACGCGCGCGCCAGTCGATGATCGGATCCGGACCAGGGCAGCGCCGCTTCCTGACGATGATCGCGGCGACGAGCACCGCGGCCCTCGCGCAATCCTCCAGTAATGCCGCCCGATCGGTGAGGATCGCAACCACCGGGCCGGGGCCGGCGCGTATGCAGCCCAGGCGGTCGCAGGCCAGCCTGCCCACCGGCGCCGCGCCGGGGCGCGGCCACTGCGCGGCCGTGCGCAGCCCGGCGCGGCGCAACCACAAATCGCGGGTATAGCCACGGGTCGCGGGCGAGATCGCGAGCATGCCGTCGGCGAGCCGCACCGCGAAGGCCTTGGGCGCGCGGCCGGTCAGGATGTCGGGTGGCCGCTCCAGAAGCGCGAGGGGAATCGCCGCGAGCACCGCCGGGACACCCGCCCACCGCAGACGACCGCGCCACAGCGCAAGCCACAAGCCGCCAACCGCCACCGCCGCCAGGCACGCAGTTGGCACTGCGGGAACCAGCAGCACCGCATCGGGCCAGGATGATACCTCGCGCGCAACCGCGACCACCGCGCCGATCCCCCAGCCCATCGGCGTCAGGGCCAGCCCTTCCAGCCCCAGGGGCATCAGCGCAAAGGCAGCGACCGCCCAGGGCATGATCCACAACCCGGTGATCGGGATTGCGATCAGGTTGGCGATCACGCCGTAGACGGCGAAACGGTTGAAGTGGTAGATCGCAAACGGTGCCGTGACCGACCCGGCGATCAGGGTGGTCAGAGCGATCCCTGCGCCGTAGAGCAACAACCGGCGTCCCGGCCCGGCATCTCTTCTGAGCGCGGCCAGAGCCCGAGCGTTGCTTTCGTAGAAGGCGACCAGGGCGATGACGGCGGCAAAGGAGAGTTGGAAGCTCGCCCCGAGCAGGCTTTCCGGCGACATCAACAGGACGGCCGCGGCCGCAACGGCAACCAGCCGCATCGAGATCGCGTCGCGGTCGAGCGTGATCGCCAGCAGAACCATGCTCAGCATCAGGAAGGCGCGCTGTGTCGGGATCGAGGCGCCCGAGATCAGGAGATATCCGAGCGCACCGATAAAGGCGCCGACGGCAGCCCATTTCTTGATCGGATAGCGCAGTGCAAGCGCTGGTACGGACGCCATCGCGCCGCGCAGCCCACCGAACAGAAATCCCGAGACGAGGGCGAAATGAAGCCCGGAAATCGCCAGCAGATGCGCAAGGCCCGCATCGCGGATTGCCACGAGGATATCGGGCGGGATAGCGCCGCGCTGTCCGGTGGTGAGCGCCGCTGCGATCGCGTTTTCCGGCGGCGGAAGGGCCGCCAGGATCCGCGTCGTCAGAGCATGACGGAACCGGTTGATACGGGCGCGAAGGCCTGCGGTGTCCGGTCCGGCGATCACATGCGCTGTCCCAAGAGCGAAACCGACCGCGCCGATCCCATCGAAATAGGCGCGCCGAGCAAAATCGAACGCATCCGGTGCGGCAGGTCCGGGCGGCGGCTGAAGGATCGCCAGCAGACGCAACCGCGTACCAGGTGCCGGATCGGCATCGACCTTGCGGACGCGCACCCGAACCCGCCGAGGGGAAGACTCGGGATCGAGCCCGGTGATCAGCGGGTCGGTCAGCCGCAAGCGCCAGCCACCGGTCCCGTCAGGCGAGGCCGCTTCGATGAGCCCTTCGAGCATTGCCGGCCCGTGTCGATTGTCCAGAACCGGCGCAGCGACAATGGCGGTACGGAACTGGGCGACGCAGAAGCCCAGCCCGGTCATGCCTGCGAGCAGCAGAACCGGCGCCAACCCGCGGCGGTACAACCCGATGGCCGGCAGGATCAGCAGCGCACAGGCGGCGCCCAGCCAACCGGGAGGCTCGGCAGGAAGGGCGAAGTAGACGGCAACGCCCAGCCCGAGCGCCGGGGCGAGCCAAAGTATCCAGCGGTCGCGCTGCGCGGCGATCTGGCGGATGGGCAGCAGACGTGCACGCATGCCGGCCGCGCGGGATGCGAAATAGGCACTCAGCCCGGCCATGACAGCGCGCGCCCGATCATGTAAGCGCTGTCGACCAGCGTTCTCGGCGCCGAGGAGACAGCATGACCGTGACCGTACGCTTTGCCCCCTCCCCCACCGGCTTCCTTCATATCGGTGGGGCGCGCACGGCGTTGTTCAACTGGCTCTTTGCGCGCCATCACGGCGGCCGGTTTCTGCTGCGTATTGAGGACACCGACCGTCGCCGCTCGACGGAAGAAGCGGTCGGGGCGATCTTCGAAGGGCTCGCCTGGCTCGGTATCGACTGGGACGGTGAGCCGGTCCGTCAGTTCTCCCGGTCGTCCCGCCATGTTGCCGCGGCCCAGCGCCTGCTCGCCGAAGGAAACGCCTATCGCTGTTATGCCACACCGGCCGAGCTTGCTGAAATGCGTGAAAGCGCGCGCAAGCAGGGGCGCGCCATGCTGTATGACGGCAGATGGCGCGATCGCGACCCGGACGAGGCGCCGTCGGACGCCGCCCCGGTGATCCGGTTCAAGGCGCCGCGCGCGGGCGAGACGATCATCGAAGACGGTGTCCAGGGTACCGTCCGGGTGGCTAACGCGCAGCTCGACGACATGGTCCTGCTGCGCGCCGACGGCACACCGACCTACATGCTCGCCGTGGTGGCCGACGACCACGACATGGGGATTACGGACGTGATCCGGGGGGACGACCACCTGACGAATGCGTTTCGCCAGACTCAGCTGTTCCACGCCCTCCGCTGGCCGCCGCCGCGGTTCGCCCATATCCCGCTGATCCACGGTCCAGACGGGTCGAAGCTCTCCAAACGCCATGGCGCGCTGGGCGTGGAGGCTTATCGTGCCATGGGGATTCTGCCCGACGCTCTTGCCAACGCGCTGTTGCGCCTGGGCTGGAGTCACGGAGATGCGGAGATCATCACGCGCGAGCAGGCGATCGGCTGGTTCGATCTCGACGGGATCGGGCGCGGGCCGGCGCGCTTCGACATGGCGCGTCTGACAAGCCTCAACGCCCATTATATCCAAAAGGAGGAACCGGCGCGCCTTGTCGCCCAGATTCGCGGCGATATCGAGCGGAAGCTCGGCCACGGGCTTGACGAAACCGGTCTGGGGCGGCTGGAAGCGGCGATGCCTAGCCTCAAGCCGCGTGCCAAAACATTGCTCCAACTTACCGAAAACGCGACCTTTTATGTGATAGAACGCAAAATTCCAATAGAGGAAAAGGCCGCCCGGATCCTGGATGAGGCCGCACGTGCGATCCTGGTCGAGCTGACCATGGCACTGCCGGGGGCCGATGGCTGGACCGAAGATGGGATCGAAACCGCGGTGCGGCGCTTCGCCGAGGATCGGCGGCTCCGACTCGGCGCGGTTGCCCAGCCATTGCGTGCCGCACTGACC
>CAYFYS010000047.1:0-9409 GCA_964347365.1 uncultured Rhodospirillaceae bacterium
ACGCTCCTCGGCTTGCCGGCCGAACAGATCTACCAGGCCGTCCAGCAGGCGCTGCACGTCACCGTCTCCACGCGTCAGTCGCGCAAGGGCGCGATCTCCAGCTGGCAGGCGTTCGCACCCGCGCACGCCGGCAAGCTCGCCATCGAAGCGGTCGACCGCGCGATGCGGGGCGAGGGTGCGCCCTCGCCGATCTACGAGGGCGAGGACAGCGTCATCGCCTGGATGCTCGACGGGCCCGACGCCGATTACACGGTCCCGCTGCCGGCACCGGGTGAGCCCAAGCGGGCAATCCTGGAATCCTATACCAAGGAGCATTCGGCCGAATACCAGAGCCAGGCGATCATCGACCTCGCTTTCCGGATGCGTGAACGCATCGTCGATTTCGAGGCCGTGGAGCGCATCACGCTCCATACCAGCCACCACACCCATCATGTGATCGGCACCGGCGCGGGCGACCCTCAGAAGATGGATCCCGCCGCGAGCCGCGAGACGCTGGATCACAGCATCATGTACATCCTGGCGGTCGCGCTTCAGGACGGAGAATGGCACCATGTCCGTTCCTACGCGCCCGAGCGGGCAGCGCGCAAGGACACGATCCGTCTGTGGCACAAGATCGAAACGTCCGAAGATCCCGCCTGGACGCAGCGCTATCACGAGGCCGACCCGAACAGGCGAGCCTTCGGCGGTCGGATCGACATCCTTCTGGCGAGCGGCGAGACGATCACCGATGAACTCGCCGTGGCCAACGCGCATTCTGCCGGCGCGCGGCCGTTCGCGCGCGCCGATTATGTCCGCAAGTTCGAGACACTGGCCGAGGGGATCGTGGAGCGCGGCGAGCAGCGCCGCTTCCTCGATCTGGTCCAGCGATTGCCTGATCTCGACGCCGCTTCGCTGGGCGGTCTCAACCTCGCCGTCGCCCCGGCCCGGCTCGCCAGTGCGGAGCGCGACGACAGGGGGATTTTCTGATGCTGTTCGCACGCAAGACGCCGCGGGACAAGCGCGCGGACCTGCGCGCCGCGCTCGCTTCGGGCCGCCTGTTGCAGATGCCCGGAGCGTTCTCGCCGCTGGTCGCGCTGATGGTCCAGGAGCATGGTTTCGACGGCATCTACGTCTCGGGAGCGGCGCTGTCGGCCGATCTGGGTCTGCCCGATATCGGGCTGACGACTCTGTCGGAGGTCGCGCTGCGGGGCCGGCAGATCGCCCGGGTCAGCGACCTGCCGGCGCTCATCGATATTGATACCGGCTTTGGGGAGGCCATGAACGTCGCCCGCACGGTTCAGGAGATCGAAGCCGCAGGCCTTGCCGGCTGCCATATCGAGGACCAGGTCAGCCCTAAGCGCTGCGGTCATCTCGACAACAAGATGCTGATCCCCACCGGCGAGATGGTCCGGAAGATCCGGGCCGCCATCGACGCCAGGCGCGATGCCAACTTTCTGGTCATGGCGCGCACCGATTCCCGGACCTCCGAGGGCGTCTCGGCTGCGATCGAGCGGTCCCGGGCCTATGTCGATGCCGGCGCCGATGCGATCTTCCCCGAAGCGCTGACAACGCACGCCGAATACGAGACCTTCCGGGCGGCGTTCGATGTACCGCTGCTGGCCAACTTGACCGAGTTCGGCAAGACGCCCCTGCTCACCAGGGACGCCCTGGCGGCGCTGGGCTACAATATCGCGATCTACCCGGTCACCACGCTGAGGCTGGCGATGTTCGGTGTCGCGCAGGGCCTGGAGACGCTTGCGGCCGAAGGTACACAGGCCTCACTGCTGGAGCGTATGCAGACCCGCAAGGAGCTTTACGGCGTGGTGCGTTACGCCGACTACGGCCGCTTCGATCAGAACCTGTACAACTTCGAGGTCTAGCGCATGGTTCGTTCGACGATCCACAAGGGGCTCGACGGCGTGGTCGTCGACACCACCGCCGTCTCCAAGGTGATGCCGGAGACCAACTCGCTGACCTATCGCGGCTATGCGGTGCAGGATTTGTGTGCGTGGTGCTCTTTCGAGGAGGTGGCCTATCTGCTGTGGCACGGCGAGCTGCCGGATACGGACCAGCTCGCCGCCTTCAAGCGCGATGAGGCGGCCCGGCGGGAGATCTCCGACGACCATGTCTCGGTGATCGGACGCTTCCCCAGAGATGCGCATCCGATGGATACGATCCGCACGGCGGTGAGCTATCTCGGCACCGCCGAGACCGCCTGGGGAGGCGAGCCGGCCGAGGCCGACCTGTCCCGGGCGATGGACATGCTGGCGAAGATCCCGACGATGATCGCCACCGACTACCGGTTCCGCAAAGGGCTCGAACGCATCGCCCCCAGCGCCGGGTTGAGCATGGCGGAGAATTTTTTCAACATGTGCTTCGGCGCGGTGCCGCCGCCCGCCGCGGTCAAGGCCTTCGATTCCTCGCTGATCCTTTACGCCGAACACAGTTTCAACGCCTCCACCTTCACCGTGCGGGTGATCGCCTCCTCGCGGTCGGACATCTACGCGGCGGTCACCGGCGGCATCGGCTCGCTCAAGGGCCCGCTGCACGGCGGGGCGAACGAGGCGGTAATGCACATGATGCTGGAGATCGGCGATCCCGACGCCGCCGAACAGTGGATGCGCGACGCAATCGCGGCCAAACGCCTCGTGATGGGCTTCGGCCACCGGGTCTACAAGTCAGGCGATTCCCGTGTGCCGACCATGCGCAAATGCCTCGAGGATCTCGCCGCCTGGAAGGGCGATGACCGCTGGACCCGCATGTCGGACGGGCTGCAGAAGGTGATGATCGCCGAGAAGGACATCCATCCCAACCTCGATTTTCCGGCTGGCCCGGCCTACTATCTTATGGGCTTCGATATCGACATGTTCACCCCGATCTTCGTGATGAGCCGGATCGCCGGCTGGGCCGCCCATTACCTGGAACAAAACGCGGCCAACAAGCTGATCCGCCCTCTGAGCGCCTATGACGGCGCCGACCAGCGCGCGGTCGTGCCCATCCACGCCCGATAGGCGGGCCGGCCCGGCATCGGCCGTTCAGCACCCGAAGATCTCCGAGAAAAAGGCGCGCATCATCCGGTAGGACTGCGCGCACAGCTTCTCGTCGTAGCGCTGCAGGTCGTTGTTCACGCCCTTGTCGCAGAACGAATGGCTGGCGTGACCGTACATCATCACCTGCCAGTCGACATCGGCCCCGGTCAGCTCGGCCTCCAGCGCGTTGATCTGCTCGCGCGGCGTCACCGGATCGGCGGAACCGTGGAATACCAGTATGCGGCCCTTGAAATCCGGCTTCCTGTCGGGCGCGACCGGGTTGGGCAAGGTGACGTGGAAGACCACCGTACCGCCGAACGCCGCGCCGGCGCGCGCCTGCTCCAGGACGATTCCGCCGCCGATGCAATAGCCGATGGCGCCCCTTCTGTCCGGATCGATCACGCCGAGCCGGTTCGCCTGCGCGGTCAGGGCGGCCTCCGCAACGGGGCCGCAGCCGAGCAGAAACGGTAAATCGCCGCGGACTTCGCGCGAGACCTCCATCAACTCCTCGAACGTCTTCTCGCGCGCGCCGTACCCGGTGCCGAACATGTCGGCGATCATCACGACATAGTCCCTGGCCGCGACATCGTGGGCCATGTCGATCGAATGGCGGCAGACGCCGAGCCAGTCGGGCTGCATCAGTATCGCCGGGCGCCTTGCCGTTACGGTCTCGTCATAGACGAGCATCCCCTCGAACGCCCTGCCTGCATGCTCGTAAGGAACCGCGATTTCGGCCATGTCAGGTCTCTCTCCGAATGTCAGGATGCGGTCTCGTGCCATCGATCAATGCCGAGCTCCGCACGCAGCCCGACGGTCTGATCGCGTTTGAACGCCTCCAGCGGGATGCCGGTGGCATCGGCGATGCGCACGACCGCGTTGAACGAGGCGACAACCCCGGCGGTATCGACGAAGCCCTCGACTCCCACCGCCGCGATGAGGTCGGCCCGCGTCCGGTCACGCACTTCCGGCGTGCCGCCGATGACGGCCTCGGCGAAATCGAGCAGGCGCCTTCCGTGCAAGACACCGCCGTCTCTATTCCGAATCCCTTTGACACCGTCCAGCGTGTAGTCCCGCCCCGCTTTTCGGCCGCTCTCACGGAGCAGCATCGCATGGCCGGCCGTTCAATACGTACATCGGTTGATCAACGAGACCCGCGCGGCCACGAGCTCCATCTGGGCATGGCCGATCGCGCGGTACTCTTGCGAGAAATCCTTCTTCGCGAATTGCGGCACGTAGATGACGTCATCGAGGGCGAAGAACGCTGCGACCTCCGCCGGGACCAGGCTCATCGCGCGGTGGATATTGGCGATCAGATCGAGGGTCTTGCCGGGATAGGGGTCCGGATCTTCCTCGGCCACGTCCTGCGGCTCCAGCGTCGCAACCCAGGCGAGCGCCCTGCGCGCTCCGGCCGGCCGGGGGCGGGTGGGAGCGCCGGGTTGCGGACGGGGCGGGGTGCGCATCGGAACGCCCAGGCCCGTGGCCAGGGTGTCGAGCGCGGTGGCGATCGCAATGATCGCAACGGTCTCGACATATTCCGTCTCGGAAAGCCCCTCGGTCATGGCCTGCCGGCACCATGCCGCCCTCAACCGCCCTGAATCGGTGCGGATCCGGTGGATGATCTCCACCAGCTGCGCGGGCAGGGCGCCGAGATCGTCATGGATCCCGTCCACCGCAGAGGGCGAGAGCGCATCCGCCCGTTCGCGACACAGCCGGCACGAGGGCGCGTTGCGGGTCTCCGCAGCGATCGCCAACCGGCGCTCTGCGTCCCACCAGGTTCCCGGGCACGCCAGATGCCGCCACGCACGTTCGTAGGCCACCGCAAGATCATTGCGGATCGGGAAGGATGCGAGCGCAGACAGCGGTTCCGAGGACGATGCTGCCGGAGCCATGGGTGCAATTCTCGACCACCGGGACGGCGAGCGCAAGCGCGCCTCATCGCGTTGGCTTGCAAGCCGCAGCTTGCCCCGCTGCTTTCTTCAGCGTGGCCTTACACAGGGAGCCTGGTGATGACAGAGATCCAACATCCCCGTCCCGGTTGAGGGCGGGCTAACGGTCCAGCGAAGCCCAGAACGCAATTGTGGCTGCTTACGACGGCCGTATCCGTGGCGGGGGCTGGGTCCAGCTGCGGAGGGGGGGGGGCTAACCTGATAGACGACACTTTCCTCAACGCGGCGGCGACGAAAGATTGGGGCCTCAGAGAGGTCCGACCCGGCACTTCGGAAAGTGACCGCCATCAAGGAGAACGGCGCGGGCAGACGCGTTGCCTTCATCGGTCGAAGCCATGGTCGACGAGTTTCTGCGCCGGATCGATGCGCGCAAGCGCTGGTCGGTCTCCGTGTCCGCCGCCATGCTGCCCGAAACCAAGCGCCCGCAACGTGAAATCATATGGATCGGCAATGTTCCGTTTCGGCTGAACGACGCCGCTCGGGCTTCGTCCGGTGCGGGCATGCTGGTATCGGCCACCGCCTCGTTCTCGCCGAAGCTGACCGACGCGCTTCGGGGCGTGCTCGACGGGCGGACGTCGCTCCAGGTGCTTCCGATGTTCGAGGCCGTGTTTGCGAGAAGCGACTTCCACGCAAGTCGCCTGGTCGGCCTCGGGGTGACGGTGACGCGGGCGTTCGCGGGAGGGCTGTCCGGGTCGCTCAACAGCGACGGCTACATCCGACGAAACCGCGCACCGGATCCGCTCTGCGCAAGGCGACGCACCGACCGCAACGTGCGTCTCGGCGTCCGGGTGCTGCACCGCTCCCTGCGCTACGCCGGCTTTGCGCCGTACATCGGCTACGCCGTCGAACGCAACCGGTCCAACATCCCCGTGCAGGCGTACCGACGTGGCGGTGTGTTCGTCGGCGTTTCGCGCAGGTTCTAAGGTTCGCAGGAGTGGAACCCCGCCTCGGAAACAGACAACGGCCACCGATGACCGAGCCCGGCCGAGTGTTCCAGGATCCGGGAACGGGCTCATTTCCCGAGGTCCCAAGCCCCCCACGAGGCCCGGATCGCGACTGTCGGGGCGCCTTCGAGTGCGGGCCGTAGTCTTCGGACGCCAAGCCGACAAATTCTTGAGGCATGGCCTTCAGAAGCTGCTCCTGCATCCGAGGTCCCCGGTCTCTTCGACATGAAATAACGGCAGTATTTCCGAGTTCATCGCGTTGCCCGCCGGGTGATGAACAACAGCGCAGCGAAGATCACGACGGTTCCGGCCACCGACCAGTCGTCGGGTATCTCGTGGAAGATCGCCAATCCGAAAACCGCGGCAAGCGGCATCCGCAGGAAATCGAGCGGCGCGATGACGGTGACCTCGCCGGCGCCGTAGGCGCGTGCCAGGCAGGACTGCCCGAAGCTGCCGAGCACCCCGGCGGCCAGCAGCCAGCCCCATTGCGGCCAGGTCGGGCTCTGCCAGGTCGCGATCGCCGGACCCAGCAGGAACAGCGAGCCGAAGAAAAAGAAGTAGAACACGATCCGTTCGGGCGGCTCGGTCGTGGACAGCTTCTTCATCGTGATGATCGCGCCGCTGGTCAGGACCGCGCTCGCCAGCGCGATCAACATCGCCGGGTCGATCCCGGCCTGCGGCTTGACGATCAGCACCACGCCGATGAACCCGGCGATAGTCGCCAGACTGCGGTCACGCCGGATCGTTTCGCCCAGAACCAGCGCGGAGATGACGATCGACCACAGCGGCGAAGTGAACGAAAGCACCATCGCATCGGACAGCAGAAGCGCGCCCACGGCATAGGTGACGCAGGCGAACGAGGTGATCCCGAAAAAGGCGCGCAGCACATGGGTTTTCAAACGGCGGGTGGCGATGCCCGCCCGACCGTGGCGGATCAGCCACGGCAGCAGCACAACCAGTGCGACCAGGGTACGGACCAGGGCGATGACCAGAAACGGAAGCACGCTCGCCATGTGCTTGATGATGGCGAACATCGCCGTGAGCGCCGTCACCGCAAGCAGCATCCACAGGATCCCGCGCAGATTGTTCGGCACGGGACGGTAGCCGACGGACCGGCCTTCAGGCGGCCCCGACGTCACGAGGAATGCGCAAGCTCTGCGCCCGTGATGCGCTCCAGCCAGCGGACAATTTCGGTATGATCGCGCCCGGGCTCCAGATTGTGCCTGGCCTGTGCCCAGATCTCCCGGTTCAGCGCGGCGAACGGGGTCGGCGTCCCGGTATCGCGGGCAAGCCCCAGCGCGATCTCGAGGTCCTTGAGCATCAGGTCGAGCGGAAACCCGGAATCGAAGCCGCGCGAGAAGACGAACCTCGCCATCTTGTTGAGCGTGGCGTGATTCATGCCGGTCGCGCTGTTGACCACCTCGGCCATCACATCCGGTGCGAGCCCGAATCGCCGACCGACGAGGAAAGCCTCGGCCGCGATCAGAAAGCCGGCCGCGCTGATCGTGTTGTTGAGCGATTTGAGCGCATGGCCGCTGCCGATCGCCCCGGTGTGCACGATGCGTCTGCCCATCGCTTCCAGCACCGGACGGCAGCGTTCGATGACTGCCGCCTCGCCGCCGGCCATGATGGTCAGCGTGCCCGCCATCGCGCCCGCGCGGCCACCGGAGACAGGTGCGTCGATCATCTCCACGCCGCGCCCAGAAAGCGCGGCGGCCAGCTCCACCGTGCCCGAGGGTTCCGATGAGCTCATGTCGATCACCACGCCGCCGCCCAGACCGTCGGCGATCCCTCCCTGACCGAGGGCGGCATGCGCAACGTCGGCGCCGGTGGGGAGCATGGTGATCACCAGCCCGGCGCCCGTGGCCGCATCGGCCGGCCCCTGGGCGCGGACGCCGCCGGTCGCTTCCGCCGCCGCGTCCAGCCGGTCCGCCGCGCTGTCGTAGAGGCGCACCGCGTAACCCGCGCCGGCGATGCGCGCGGCCATGGGCGCGCCCATCGCGCCGAGGCCGATCACGCCCACGGTCATCCGGGCCATCCGGTCCATCCCGTCGGTTTGGACGATGCGGCACATCCTAGCGGTGCCCGCCGGTAGTGGGAACGACGCCGGATCCCGTTTGATCCCGTCTTCCCGCTCGGCCTGGAATGGACGCTCAGGCGGCCAGCGCCTCGACGGCCGGCGTAAACGTACGGTTCTGCGCCTCGGCAACCGCATCGTAGGTCAGCCGGCCGCGGTGAACGTTCAGCCCGGCCATCAGATGCGGATCCAGCGCCATCGCTTCGCGGTAGCCGCGCTGGGCGAGCCGGATGATGAAGGGCAGGGTGGCGTTGTTAAGAGCAAACGTCGCAGTACGCGCGACCGCGCCCGGCATGTTGGTCACGCAGTAATGCACGACTTCGTCGACAACGTAGGTCGGTGCGCTGTGGGTCGTCGGTCGGCTGGTCTCGCAGCAGCCACCCTGATCGATCGCGACATCGACGATGACCGAACCGCGCTTCATCCGCCCTACCATCTCGGCGGTGACCAGCCTCGGCGCCTCTGCACCGGGCAGCAGCACCGCGCCGATCACGAGGTCGGCATCCCTCAGCTCGCGCGCGATCGTATCGGTGGTCGAGTAAAGGGTCGTGATCGCGGACTGAAACTGGAAGTCGAGCTCGGCCAGCCGACGAAGCGCGATGTCGATGACCGTCACGCTGGCGCCGAGTCCCTTGGCGACAAAGACCGAGTTGGTGCCCACCACCCCGCCTCCGATCACCACCACCTTGCCGGGGTGTACGCCAGGTACGCCGCCCAGCAGCATGCCGCAGCCGCCCCCGGCGATCTCCAGGCAGTTGGCGCCGGCCTGGACGGCCATGCGCCCGGCAACCTCGCTCATCGGCGCAAGCAGCGGCAGCCCGCCCTGCGCATCGGTGACGGTCTCGTAGGCGATCGCGACACAGCCGGACTCGATCAGCCCGTCAGTCTGGTCGGGATCAGGCGCCAGATGGAGATAGGTGAACAGCACCTGATCCTCGCGCAGCATCGCAATCTCGGCCGGTTGCGGCTCCTTGACTTTGACGATCATGTCGGCTTCGGCAAAGATTTCCGCCCCGTCGGCCGCGATCCGGGCCCCGGCGGTGACGTAGTGAGCATCGTCGATGCCCAGGCGATGGGCTGCCCCGGCCTGGACGACCACCTCGTGGCCGCGCCGGGTGAGTTCGCTGACCGAGCCCGGGGTCATGCCGACTCTGTGCTCTTCGGTCTTAATCTCCCTTGGCACACCGATTAGCATGGCCCCTCCATACGCGGCGGCCGCCGTGGCTTGCGCGCGTACCATGCCCGCTGCACCCTGGAAGATCGCGGGCAGGACGCCAGCAAACCGCATTTGCGGGACGTGTCAACCTGGAGCTTTTTGATGCGCGCAATCCTCGCCAAATGGATCGGCACGCCGGAGGATCTGGTGATCGAAGACCTGCCCGAACCGGTTCCCGGACCCGGCGAAGTCGCGGTCGATATTGAGGCGGCGGCAGT
>CAYFYS010000048.1:0-9285 GCA_964347365.1 uncultured Rhodospirillaceae bacterium
GCATCCTGGAGGACGCGCCGTTCGCTTTCTCGGCGCTGTTCGACCGGATCGACCACCCTCCGCGCGGCCGCGACGGCGGGGGAGACGGCGCAGCCGGCCAGCTTACGCTGGGTTCGGGCGCCGTAATGGCGGGCAAGGGCACGCAGACCGTCCCCGGCGGCGATCACGTGGTGATCGCGATGCCGGGCGGTGGCGGGCTCGGCGATCCCAAGGCGCGCGAGGCAACCGCGGTCGCCGAGGACTGCCGGGCCGGGCTGGTCTCGCTTGAAGCCGCCCGCGCGACCTACGGCGTGGCGTTGGGTCCGGACGGCGCGCTCGACGAGGATGAGACCCGGCGGCTTCGCGGCTGAGCCGCGGCGCCGATCAGAGAGGACATCGCCAATGCGCGTCAGTGTCGGCCTGCCCACGGGGATGGAAGGCCTCACCTATCCGATCCCGTTCAGCGATCCCGAGGCGGTGATCGGCATCGCCCGCCACGCCGAGGCGCTGGGCTACCATTCGGTCTGGGGCAACGACCACATGACGACCCAGAACTATGTCCGCTCGGAGTTCCCGACCCCGCCGCGCTTCTGGGAGCCTCTGATCACCTATTCGTTCGTGGCCGCGGAGACGACCAGCCTGCGCTTTGGCACCGGCATTCTGGTTCTGCCGATGCGCCGCGACATCGTGGTGACGGCCAAACAGCTCGCCACGCTCGATCATTTCTCCGGAGGCAGGCTGGAGATCGGCGTCGGCATCGGTGCCTACCGGGAAGAGTTCGAAGCCCTGCAGCCCGGCCGGGAACTGCCGCGCGGCAGGATCCTCGAGGAGGGAATCGAGGCGCTGAACAGGCTGTTCACGCAGCGCGTGGCCACATATCGGGGCGCCTGCTACGCCTTCGAAGATGTCGAGCTCTACCCCAAGCCGATGCAGGACCGTGTGCCGCTCTATGTCGGCGGCAACAACGCGAACAATTTGCGCCGCACTGTGGCGTGGGCCGATGGCTGGTTACCGGCCGCCGTCCCGTTGGAGCGGTTGCGCAAGGACGTACAGACGCTCCACCGCCTCGCCGAAGAGGCCGGCCGCGATCCCGCGGCCATCGAAGTCGCTCCGCAATACGTCGTCCATCTCGGCAAGACGCGCACCGCGGCGCTGGCGCGCTTCGAGAAGACCCAAATGTGCGCCCATCTGACCTCGCTGCGAAAATCGACTCTGAGGGAGCAGGGCGGGCTCGGCCACGAGGACATCAATCTGATCGGCACGGTCGAGGAGGTGGCCGGGCGCGCCAACCAGTTCCGCAAGGCCGGGGTGACACATCTGCTGGGGCTCTATTTCGCCGCCAACGACGTGAGCGAACTGCACGACCAGATGCAGATCTTTGCTGAGGACGTTGTGCCCAGGATCGGCTGAACAGCGATGGCGGTGGACAAGCGGGAATGGGATCGTACGGTCGATCTGCTGGTTGCCGGTGCCGGTCCGGGCGGGATGACGGCGGCGCTGACGGCCGCGCTCGAAGGACTCGACGTGCTGATCTGCGAAAAGTCCCGACAGGTCGGCGGCACCGGAGCGACCTCGGCAGGCACGTTGTGGATCCCGGCCAACTCCCAGGGCAGGGAGGCCGGCGACTCTGACAGTGTCGAGGATGCGACGTCCTATCTCGATGCGCTGATCGGCGACGGTGGGGCGGATGACCGGCGCGCAGTCTTTCTCGCCGACGGGCCCGGGGTGATCGACGATCTGGTTGCGCGGAGTGCGCTTGCGTTCGTGGCCTGCGGTCGCCATCCCGACTACCGCAACAACCTGCCCGGGGCGGCAAGCGCGGGCAGGGCGATCATCCCCGAGGTGTTCGACGGCCGTCTGCTCGGGCGGGATTTCGACCGCGTTCGCCCGCCGATCGAGGAGTTCATGCTGCTGGGCGGCATGATGGCCGGCAAGGCGGACATCGCCCGTCTGCTTGGCCGGTTCAGGAGCCTCGGCAACTTCGTGCATTCGGCGGGGCTCGTGCTGCGCTACCTCGCCGATCGGCTGCGCCACAAGCGTGGCACCCGCCTGGTGATGGGCAACGCATTGATCGGCCGGCTTTATTACAGCCTCAAGCAGAACAGCGTGCCGATCCTGTTCGAGGCGGCGCTGGAGGATCTGCTGGACGACGCCGAGGGCATCACCGGCGCCCGGCTTCGGACCGGCGGCGGCCCGATCTGCGTGCGCGCCCGGCGCGGTGTGGTGCTGGCCACCGGCGGCTTCGCGCACGATGCGGCGCTGCGTCGTACTCTGATGCCCGATCCGGTGCCGGTCGATTCGATGGCGGTCGCAGAGAACACCGGCGACGGCCTAAGGGTCGGCGCGCGGATGGGTGGTAGGCTGGGCGGCGGCCCGAATCGCCAGGGCGGGCTGTGGACCCCGGTTTCGCGCACCCGGCGCAGCGACGGGACACAAGGGCTCTACCCGCACATCATTCTCGATCGCGCCAAGCCCGGCCTCATCGCGGTCAATGCCGAAGGCCGCCGTTTCGTCAACGAAGCGGTCTCTTACCACGACTTCGTCGAGGCGATGTTTCACGCTAACACGCTATCGCCTGCGATCCCCTGCCAGTTGATCTGCGATGCCCGGTTCGTCCGAAAATACGGGCTCGGCAACATCCGTCCGGGTACGACCGATCTCGCCCGCTTCGTACGCCAGGGCTATATCCGCACCGCCGCGACGATCGAGGCGCTGGCCGTAGCGCTCGGCGTTGATCCGGACACGCTTGCCGCAACAATCGCGCGTCACAATCGGTTTGCCGATGAGGGCGCAGATCCGGATTTCGGCAAGGGCGATACCGAGTTGAACCGCTTCAACGGCGATCCGGACCATCGCCCGAACCCTTGCCTGGGCCCCATCGCGACCGCGCCGTTCGTCGCGCTCGAGATCTGGCCGGCCGATCTTGGTTGCAGCACCGGGTTGTCGACCAACGCCGATGCCCAGGTCCTCGGTAGGGGCGACGCCCCGATCCCGGGCCTTTATGCGTGCGGGAACGATATGGACTCGATTATGGCCGGCACCTATCCCGGCCCCGGCACGACGCTCGGCCCGGCGATGGTCTTCGGCTACCGCGCCGCCAGGCACGCCGCGCAGCGCGCGCGCTAGCGGCCGCCGATACCGGGATTCAGGCGGCAGCTGCCGAAGCGACGTCCTTCAAGCCGAAAACGCGCACGGCGTTGCGCCACAGTATGTCCTGTTTCTCCTCCTCGGTGAGACCGGCCTTTTCCAGAACGTCCAGGCGCAGGGTGTAGAGGTCGCTGGGCTTTCTGATCCAGCGCCAAGTGGCCGACCAGTCGGTGCCGAACAGGATGCGCTCGGAGCCGATCGCATCGATGGCTTGACGCAAATGGTCCGGCCGCGTTCCCACGACGTCGAACAGCACGTTCTGGTTGCGCACGGCCACCACCATAGCGTGATCGAAATAGGTCTGCAGCGACCGGCCCATCTTGGTGAGGATCACCGGCGTGTCGGGCCAGCGGCAGGCGATTTCGTCGGTCCAGACGGGATCACCGTAAATCAGGCCGCCCGGGAACTGGCTCCAGGCGGTGGGGATCTGGATCGGGATCCGATGCCTGGCCAGGGCGTTCATCGTCGGGGTGAGATCCCGGGCGATCAGCTCGGGGTCGAGCTCGCGGGTGAGCGCACGGACGAACATCTCGCCCATGCCGATCATGCCGAGTTCCGTGACACAGTAGTCGATGTGCTCGGGAGCCGCTTCGCGGACCGGCCTCGGGTCGTCGCGATATTCGTGCGCAGCTTCCTGGTCGTGGCCGATCCGGAACAGCCCGTAGAGCCGGTCCGGGTGACGACGGACCGACTCTGCGACCTGGTCGTTGGTCACCGCACCCGGCCGCGCCTGGACGATTGTCTTGGCGATGCCGCGTTCGTCCATCTGGGCGACCAGCGTGTCGGAATTATCGATCGGTTCCTCGTGCAGCGTGCGGTCGTAAAGGTCCGGGTAACGGCTGCGGAAGGCCATCAGGTCTTCGGTCGAGACGATCTTGTCCGCATGCTCTTCGAGCACCGGATAACTCCAGACATGAGCATGGCTGTCGATGATCATGAAATCGTCCTTTCACAGCGCCTGGTCTGTCTCAGCCAGGGAAGGTCTGGACAACCCCGGTATCGGCAGGCACGCAGGTCGTCCCGTGCGCCGGGCGTGCCCTAGGGGATCAGCACCGTCGAGCCCGTCGTCCTGCGCTCCTGAAGATCGGCGTGTGCCCTGGCGGTCTCGGCCAGAGGGTAGCGCTGGTTGATCGCGACCTTCACGGTGCCGTCGGCGATGAGAGACCACAGCTCGGCAGCGCGCGTGGCGCGGTCGACGGGATCCTTGACGTAGCTGCCGAGCGAGCCCCTGGTGACGGTCAGTGACCGCGCCGACAGGGTGGCGATGTCGAGCGGGGCGACCGGGCCGGAGGCGTTGCCGTAGGAGACCATGTGGCCGCATTCGGAAAGGCAGGCAAGACCACCCTCGAAGGTCGTCCTGCCAACGGCGTCATAGACCGCAGAGACGCCCGCCCCGTCGGTGATCTCCATCACCCGGGCCGGGAAGTCCTCCCCGGTGTAGTCGATCGTATGATCGCAGCCGTGCCCGCCGGCAAGGGTGGCCTTGTCCGGACTGCCGACGGTGCCGATGACGGTGGCGCCCAGGTGTTTCGCCCACTGGCACAGCAGCAGGCCCATGCCGCCCGCCGCGGCGTGGATCAGGATCGTGTCTCCAGGCTGGACGGCATAGGAACTGCGCAGCAAGTACTGGGCGGTCAGACCCTGAAGCGTCGCTGCAGCCGCGGTCTCCTCGGAGATTTCCGGCGGCAGGGCGACCAGGCGGTCCGCATCGATCACCCGGCGCTCGGCGTAGGAGCCCAGCACCATGCAGTAGGAGACCCGATCGCCCGGCGCGAATCCGATTACGCCCGTACCCACCGCCTCGATCGTGCCGGCGGCCTCCATCCCGAGCACCGCCGGGAAGGACTCGATCGGCCCGCCGGTGCGACGGAACGCGATGTCGATATAGTTGAGCCCGATCCGCGTATGGTGCAGCAGAACCTGGCCTTCGTCCGGATCGGCCACGGGCGTGGGTTCGTAGACCAGCGTATCCGGCCCGCCCGGGGCGTGGATCGTGACCGCCATGGTCGTGCCACTCATCATCGCCTCTCTGCCCGTATGCCGCGCGTCCGCCCGTGCAGTCATCAAAGGTGGACGGCCGGTCGAGGTCAAGTGCGGCGGCGCCCGGAGAGGGCGCCAGGACCCGCCTGGTGATCAGCCGGCGAACTGTGTCAGGTAGAGCGACAGCTCGGGCACGTAGGTGATGATCATCAGCGCGATAATGTTGATCACGATGAACGGCACCAGCCCCGGATAGATGCTCTTGAGCGGCGCCTTGAACAATGCCTGGGCGACGAAGATGTTCAATCCGAACGGCGGCGTGAACATGCCGATCGCAAGGTTCACCGTCATGATCACTCCGAAATGGACCAGATCCACGCCGATCGCCGCGGCGATCGGGGCGAGCAGCGGCGTAAGCACCAGGATTGCCGAACCCGGGTCCAGCAGGCAGCCGACGATCAGCAGGAAGACGTTGATGATCATCAGGATTACCCACGGCGGGACCTGGAGCTCGTTGATCGCTGCGACCGCCGATTGTGGGATGCCGCTGACCGTCAGCAGCCAGGAGAAGACGCCCGCGCCGGCGACGATGATCAGTACCTGGGCGGTGAGGTACATCGAGCTGACGGAGACGTTCCACAGCCCTTTCCAGTTGATGTCGCCATAGATCAGCATGGTGACCAGGATGGCGTAGACGCAGGCGATGCCCGCAGCCTCGGTCGGCGAGAAGATGCCGGCGTAGATGCCGCCCAGAATGATCACCGGGGTGCCGAGTGCCCATACCCCGGACTTGCTTGCGCGCAGAAACGGCCCCCACTGGAAGGGCTGACCCTCGCGGATGTCGCGGCGCGCGGCGTACCAGTAGATATAGGCGCCCATCAGCAGGGACATCAGAAGGCCGGGGAAGACGCCGGCGATGAACAGCAGCGCCACCGACTGCTCTGCGGAGGCGCCGTAGAGGATCATGCTGATGGAGGGCGGGATGACGATGGCGATCGCGCCCGAGGAGGTCAGCACGCCGGTGGCGAACCGCTCATTGTAGCCCTTCTCGCGCAACGGCGGGTACATCAGCCGGCCGACGGCCGCCACCGTCGCCGGGCTCGAGCCCGAGATCGCGCCGAAGATGGTGCAGGTGCCGACCGTGGTCAGCGGCAGGCTCCCGCGCATGCCGCCGATCAGCGAGAGCACCCAGTTGATGATGCGCTGGGAGATGCCGCCCATGCCCATCAACTCGCCGGCAAAGATGAAGAACGGCACCGCCATCAGCGCGAACTTGTCGACGCTGCCGAACATGACCTGATGGACCGCAGTCAGCGGCACCTGCATGAAGAACAGCAGAATCACCGCCGATGTAACGAGCAGGATGATGAAAATCGGGAAGCCGAGGATCAGAAGACCCACCGGCATGAAGGCCATCACCCACTCCATGGACTATCTCCCCGAAAGCTGCGCGCGCATCTGTGATCGCCCGATCCGGCGTCTGCCGGCGTTCAGCCCTTGCTGTTCTCCGCCTCGGCAGCGGCGACCAGCTCATCGACCTCGCTCGCAAGATCGCCGGTGACCAGGCGGCGGAACCGGTAGACCACCGCAACGAAGATGATGGAGAAGCCGAACAGCAGGGCGAAATGCGGGATCACCATCGGGATCTCCGCAACGACGCTGCGCTGGTCGAGGTCGTTCATCAGGTTGGTCACCGTATGGGCTTGCGGCAGGACGAACAGACAGGCGGCGACGAAGGCGACCGCGCCCAGGAAATTCATGATCTCCTTCGCCGGCGAGGGCAGCATGATCGAGAAGAAATCCATCTTCAGATGGTGTCCGTCCCAGGTCACCAGAACCGATCCGATGAAAACCATCCAGACCATGATATAGATCATGATCTCCTCGGCCCAGATGATCGGGGCGAGGAACAGGTAGCGGCCCAGAACATTGCCGAAATTAATCGCTATGCCGATCAGAATCAGCGAACCGATGATCGCGCGCGGCATGCCGACGATGCCATAGCCGAAATATCTCTCGACGATCTGGCCAGGAAAGGACCGCAAGGCCATGGCCGCGCAGAAAATCGCCACCGCGCCGGCGACGAGCATGTCGATGATCGTAACGAGGAACGTCCCGAAGGTGAGCTCGCCCGATTGGAGCGCGTTCAAAAACGGCCCGACGATGTGGGCCAGAGCGCCGATCATCGGGATGATGACGAGGACGACGAACGCACACCCCAGCGCGAGCGCGACCCTGTCCTTGCCGGACGACAGCAGGGCGGCGGCGGCCCAGGCGATCAGCGCAAGCACCACGGGAACGATCCAATGGTACAATTCCGAGAACACCAGGAAGCCGAGCGCGCCGACCCCCGCCGCCGCCAGCCAAGCCGTGGGCGTGCCGCCCGACGCCGAAATCGCCTCACCGCCGGACGCCGTCCCCGCAACCTTGCTTTGTGCCATGTCTTCGCAACCCCGCCTTGTGCGGCCCGCAGGGCCGGCCGCGCGTGCATC
Organism: uncultured Rhodospirillaceae bacterium; assembly: GCA_964347365.1. Taxonomy (GTDB): domain Bacteria; phylum Pseudomonadota; class Alphaproteobacteria; order MPNO01; family MPNO01; genus CAYFYS01. The sequence goes on from CAYFYS010000048.1 coordinate 7,599, forward strand.
CTGGCGCACTTTCGCGATCGACCACCCGCTGCCGTGTGCGCCGGTCGGCCCGGACTGCCGGCGCCGACCGCTCGCTCCCCCACCCGGACGGGCAAGTACGCCGACCGACCGGGGATCGGAGGTCATCGTGGCAGAAACCTGCATTATTGCAAGACCGCCCGAGGCGTTGCGGCGACCCGGTGCAATTGCCGGCCAGGCGGGCGCATCCTATAGTCGAGCCGACCAATCGTGGAGGCGGCGATGCACGACTTCAAGATGCCCCAGGCATATATCGACCGGATGGTCGCGCGCCAAGGGCGGCCTCATACCTGCGAGTCTTTCCACGGCCCCAGCACCGCTCTGGTTGTCGTGGACATGCAGATCTACTTCATGGAGGAGGGTCAGCTCGGCGCGGCACCCGTGGCGCAAGAGATCGTGCCCAACGTCAACCGCCTCGCCCAGGCGGTTCGCCAGGCGGGCGGTATCGTGGTATGGATCCAGAACCTCGCCGGTTACGAGACGCTCAAGAGCTGGTCGGTCGCCCACGAGCGTTTCACCGAGGACAAGCGGACGGTCCGGCTCGCCGGCATGCAACGTGACAGTCGCGCGTTCCGGCTGTGGCCCACGCTCGATGTCCGTACCGAAGATCATCGGGTCGTCAAGCGACGCTACAGCGCCTTCATCCAGGGCTCATCGGACATCGAGAACGTGCTGCGCGACAACGAGATCGAAACCGTCATCGTCACCGGGGTCGCCACCAACGTGTGCTGCGAATCAACCGCGCGCGATGCGATGATGCTCAACTACCGCTCGCTGATGGTCTCGGACGCCTGCGCGACGATGACCGACGCGGAGCATGCCGCAACACTCGGCAATTTCTATCTCTTCTTCGGCGACGTCCAGACGACCGACGAGCTCGTCGCGCGGCTCGAAACCTCTTCGCGCCGCAACGAGGATGCACCCGATTAGGACCCCGCCGAGACCAGCAGGGAAGGACCATGATGCCGTATGATCCCGGACACGAAGTGCGCAGGTTCGGGATCGGCCAACCGGTCCCGCGTAGCGAAGATCCCCGCCTGCTGTCGGGACGGGGACGCTATACCGATGACCACAGCGTGGACGGCCAGGCGCACGCGCGTTTCCTGCGCTCCAGCGTCGGCCACGGCACGATCGTCCGGCTCGATGCGACCGCCGCGCTCAGGATGCCGGGCGTGCTGGCGGTCTATACCGGCGAAGATCTGCGGGAGGGGGGGCTGGGCGACATTCCCTGTCCGGTCGCAATCAAGAATCGCGATGGTTCGAGCCCCCGCACGCCGCCGCGCCCGGCGCTGTCGATTGACCGGGTCCGCCATGTCGGCGATCCGGTGGCCGTGGTCGTCGCCGAGACGGCCGGCCAGGCGATGGACGCCGTCGAGGCGATCGACTTCGAGGTTGCCCCGCTGCCGACGGTAACCGGGCTGGAAGAGGCCCTCGGGCCGGGCGCACCGCTGGTCTGGGACACCGCCCCCGGCAACGTGTTCCTCGACTTCCACATGGGCGATGAGGCGGCGGTCGATGCGGCGATCGCAAGCGCCCATCATGTCACGCGCATCCGCTTGGACAACACGCGGATGGTGGTCAACGCGATGGAGCCCCGCGCCACGCTCGCCCGATACGACGCGAAATCCGAGAAGTTCACCCTGCACGTCGGATCGCAAGGGGTGAACGG
>CAYFYS010000049.1:0-9209 GCA_964347365.1 uncultured Rhodospirillaceae bacterium
ATTTACATAGATGTTCTGAAACAGCCAAATAGAGAGACAGGATATCAGGATCGGTGCTCGTATTTTGACCACACTCTTTTTGATCGGATCCAGTCTTGAAATCCTTGAGAGAAGCAATCGTCCGGGAAAGGCTCTCTCTGGGGCGCGGCGAACGAATTCGTTCAGGACTATCTTCAGCGCGACGACGGCAACGGGGGCATGTCCTGTAACGGCGACGCCGGCAATCGTCATTGACAAGTCGATCAGCCGTTCCACCACTGGCATGGAGAACATGGTGGTGACGCAGGCGAGACTATCCTTTTTCTGACAAGTCGAGCCGCTTGCAAAACTCCTGAGCGTGGGCCGCATGTGCTGGGCTCACGGCGCGAGCAGTCCGTATCGCCGGATGATCGACGGTCAATACCAGAATGCCGAAAGCCTTCAAGGCAAAGACCGGCTGCCCAGTGCTCGTGAACACCAGTTTCAACGTCCGCGGCAAGCCCATCGAGCGATCTGCGACCATGGGTCGACCGCCCGGCAAACAGGGCCAAAGGCCTTGCCCATGAAGCCGCTTGAATCGCACCACAAACTCACCCTTCAGAAAACCCGGTTGCTCAGGAAGATTCCGGGGAGCTTTGCGGCAACGGGGTCGTGTCGCCCGCCTCGAGCCGGTCGAGGATGCGCCAGATCCGCGCGACATGGGGCTCCTTGTCGATGCGGTCGTAGAGAAAACCCGCCGCCCGTACGAGGTCGCCGGCGAAGTATTGCTCATAGAGCTGCTGGCGGCCGGCGAAGCTCGACAGCGTCGCATCGTAGGCGAGCCGGAACAGCTTGATGCGTCGTCGCGAGTCCGCCGACGCCGCCTGGTAGTACCGCTCCACGTCCGCAGCGACCGGCCCGTCAAGCTCGGCGAAAGACGGCACCATGAACAGTCCGCCCGCGCCGATGGTCTGGATGATCTCGCAACTGCGGCGGAACATCCGGGGGTAGAGGAACCGTACCGCGTCCAGCGGCCCGGCCGCGGGCAGGACCGTGCCGCCCGGCCCGGACGCGGCCGCGGCCTCGCTCGCCGTCAGGCAAGCGCGCACGACCTCGACATGGTTGATCAGCTCGGCCAGCATCCCCTGGATGTGCAGATGCGCGTCCACGCGCGTGGTCCGCACCATCGCAAAAGCGAGCGCCATCATGAACTCGGCCTTGGCAAGGTCCTTGGTGGTGAACTGATGGGCCATGTGGAGGCCCGCCCCGGTGACGCGGTAGAGCGTGTTGAACACGCCGACGTCGCGGTGGATGAAGACGCGCTCCCACGGTACCAGCACGTCGTCGAAGACGAGCATGCAGTCGGTCTCGTCAAGCCGGCTGGACAGCGGAAAGTCCAGGCTGGAGCCGGCAAGCTGGTGGACCACCGCCGGGCGGCAGATCAGCCGGACTCCGGGCGCCGCGACGGGGACCGCAAAGCCGATGGCGAACTTCTTCGCTGCCTCGGTCTCAGGCAGCGGGTAGGACGGCGCGGGCATGACCAGAAGTTCATCGGAAAACGCGCCCAGCGTGGCCAGCATCCGGGCACCGCGCACCACGATGCCGGCATCGGTCTCATCGACGGCGCGCGCGGCGAGGTCTCTGTCCTGCTCGGAGACGTCGCGCGAGCGGTCGACCTGCGGGTTGGTCAGCGAATGGGTCGAGACCAGGTCGCGGTCGCGGACGCGCGCGTAGTAGCATCGCACGTTCTCGGCATAAGGCCCGAACGCCTCGGGGGCGGCGGCGTAGCCGGCGAGCATCACGTTGATGAAGTCCGGCGCTCGTCCGAACATCCCGAACGTGTGGTCGGCCCAGTGCTTGACCATCACCCGGCGCCGGGCCAGATCGTCCCGCGACGCCGGCTGGATGAAGGAAAGCCCGACCGGCGCGCCAGTCGCGGGCGAGGCATAGGTCATCGCATCGGCGCGCGCGGGATCGCGTTGCATGTCGTAGAGTTCGGCCAGAGTCCGCGCAGCGCCGGCGAAGCGGCGATCGGCGGCAACATCGGCCACGCGCTCGCCGTCGACGAACACCTGCCGGCCATCGCGCAAGCCCTCGATGACCTCGGCGCCGCTGCGGATGCCCATCGCCGTCTCCCACGCCCCGGAAAGGCGCGATGGTAATCGGGCGCCGCTCGCGCGTCGAACCCCCGAGGTTATCGCTGCGCCATTCTGGAACTGATTGCGTGCCGTTCCAGCGAGGGGCGGCAGCTTGCGCGACCCGGCCGGCGTGACCATCATGGCCACCACAACGGGATGAGGCGGATGGGAAAGAAATCGTTCCGAGACTTTCTGGCGGACCTGGAGGTGGTCGGCGAAATCTCCCGGATCGTGAAATCGGTCGACCCGCGCGACATGTCGGGGCTTGCCGCCCAGAACGACAAGGCAACGGTCTTCGAGGCGGTGGCGGGCTATCCCGGCTGGCGGGTTGCGACCGCGCTCCTGTCCTCGCGCAAGCGTCTGGCGATCACGCTGGGCTGTACGGAGGATCGGATCGCTCAGACCTTCGAAGCCGCCTCGGCGCGGGCAATCGCCCCGGAAATGGCCGTGGACGCGCCGTGCCAGGAGGTGGTCATCGAAGGCGAAGACGTGGACCTGACCGCCCTGCCCTACCCGATCATGCATGTCCACGACGGCGGGCCCTATATCTCGGGCACGTTCGTAGTGTCCAGCGATGCGGAGTACGGCCGCAACGCCGGTTCCTACCGGATGATGTACCGCACGCCGACCGAGACCGGGATCGACCTGGTCTCGCCCTCGGACATGCGCTTCTACTACCAGCGCGCGCTCGACCGCGGCGAAGCACTGCCCATCGCGGTCGCGATCGGGGTACATCCCTTCGAGATGCTCGCGGCCTCCTACAAGGCGCCGATCCGCACCGACGAACTCACGCTCGCCGGCGGGCTGCACGGCGAGCCGGTCCGGCTGGCCAAGTGCAGAACTGTCGATCTCGAAGTGCCGGCCGATGCGGAGATCGTGCTCGAGGGCGAGATCCTGCCGACCGGCTGGACCGCCGACGAGGGACCGTTCGGCGAGTTCTCGCAGATTTCCGGAGACGTGAAGTGGAACCCGGTTTTCCGGGTGCGGTGCATCACCCATCGGCGCGATCCGATCTTCTACTTGCTGCAGATGCCATGGGAGAACGACTGGCTGTCGGCGCCGGTGACCGAAGCTGCGGGACTGCAGGCGCTGAGGGTCGCCAGCGTCGAGCCGGTGGCGATCCGCGCGCCGGTCGGCAGTTGCGGCTACTGGACCCTGATCGCCGCGATCAGGAAACGCCCGGGCGAGGGCAAGAACGCCCTGCTGGCGCTGCTCTCGGTCGCCGAGGTCAAGCTGGCGATCGTCACCGACGAGGACATCGACATCAACGACCCCGATGACGTTGACTGGGCGCTGACCTTCCGCGTCCAGGCCGACCAGGACCTGATCACGCTGTCGGGCGCGCGCGGCAAGCATGTCGATCCGTCGATCCGCGCCTGGGAGCTCGGCCAGGGCGGGCTCCCATTGACCGCCAAGCTCGGGATCGACGCAACCATCCCCGAGGGCATCCCGCGCTGGCTCTACAAGCGCATCCAGACCTACGGCAAGGACCGGGTGAGGCTGGAGGATTATCTGTGAACGCGCTGCCGCAAGCCATCGCAGAGATGCTCCGCGAGATGCCGATGCAGTTCACCGAAATCGTCGATGCGCACCGAGGCGTGGCTTGGCGGGATTTTCTTCGCGCCTGGGGCGCGCTGCGCACCGCGGATATCCTCCGGCGCGACGAGATCGGACGCTACTACATCGCCGGCGGCCCCGCCGAGGACATCGCCGGGGCTACCAGGGCGGAGTAGTCGGCCGCCAACGGTGGCCCGGGCGTCGAGCGGAGCGGAGCGGCAGGGGCGGCGCGGTGTTCGCCGCTCCGGCGACCCTACGCCGGCAGGAACTTCTCGCTGTGGACGCATGCCGGATCAAGGCCTGCGGCGCGCAGCCATTCGCTGCCGGCATCAATCATCGCAGGCGGGCCGCAGAGATAGGCATCACACGCGCTGCTGCGGATCAGCCCGGGCCGCAGCAGCGCCGTGACATGGCCGACGGGACCGGTCCAGGCCGCATCGGGTTCGACCGCGCAGAGTTCGGTGGTCAGCGCGAGCCCGCGCCCGGCGCAGGCATCGAGCGCGGCGGTGGCGAACAGCTCCGCAGGCGTATTGGCACCATAAAGCAGGTGGACGGGCTGGTCGGTCTGACCGGCATCGATCATGTGGTCAAGCATCGACAGCATGGGCGCAAGCCCGGTGCCGCCGGCGATCATCAGGATCGGGCGCGACGGCGCGCGCAGATAGAAACGGCCGAACGGCCCGGTGACCGGCATCGGATCGCCGACCCTCGCCCGTCCGGTGACGTATTCGCTCATCACGCCGGTCTCGAGCACCTTGATGAAGAACTCCAGACGATCGGTAATCCGCGGCGGGTTGGCGAAGGAGTAGGGGCGTTGCAGCCCGGTCCCGGGGATGCCGAGACGGACGTACTGCCCGGCCATGAAGGACAGTGGTCCGGCTTCCGTATCATCAGGCGCGACCACGAGGCGGACGACATGGTCCGCCACGGTCTCGATCTCTGCGAGGCGCCCGGGCCGGGTGAGCGGCGGCGCCTTCATGGCGATATCGGACTCGTAGGGGTATTCGATCACGCAATCGGAAAGCACATGCATCTGGCAAGTCAGCACCTCACGGCGGGCCGCCTCCTCGGGGCTCAGCGCCTCCTCGCTGTACTCGTCCAGGCGGTACTCTCCTGCGGTACAGATCCCCTTGCAGGTCGCACACGCGCCTTCCAAGCAATCGGTCTCGATCCGGATGCGGTTCTTCAGCGCGGCAAGATAGATCGTGTCCGCTTCGTCGGCCTCGAAGCGTGCGGTCCGTCCGTCCTCGAAGATCAGGGTGACGGAATGGGTGCTCATCGACCGGGCACCAGGATGGGTTTGAGTGCCTGGCCGGCGCGGACAAGTTCGAACCCGCGCGGCGCCTCGGACAAGGGCAGGACGTGGCTCCTGAGAGGATCGAGATCGACCGCGCCGCAAGCCAGAAGCTCGGCCGCGCGCTGCCAGGTCTGCCAGATGAGGCGGCCATGGATGGTGTGCATGACGGGGCACTTGAGCAGCCAGTAGGTGAAATCGACCGGAATCGCCCGGGGAGGGCCGCCGACCAGGCGGAAGTCGCCGCCCTTGGCGAGGGCCTCGAACACCGCGCCGAATCCCGCCTCGGTGCCGGAATATTCGATCCCGACATCGACCCCGGCGCTGCGTGTCGCATCGGCGACGACGCCGGCCAGCCCGCGCTTGGCTGCGTTCGCGACCCGGTCGGCGCCCATCCGGGAGGCCGCCGCCAGCCGCAGCGGGTTGACGTCGCAGGCGATCGTGGTCAGCGCACCCAGTGCCCTGGCCGCAGCGATCGTCATCAACCCGATCGGTCCGCACCCGTTGACCAGTACCGACTGGCCGGCAACGCCCGATCCGGCGAGACAGGCGTGCACCGCGATACCGAACGGCTCGAGCATGGCCGCGGTCTCGTGCGGCATATCGGGCGGATTCTTCCAGGCGATCAGGGCGGGCACGGTGAGGTGTTCGGCGAACGCGCCGTCGATATCGATCCCCGGATAGCGAGTGTTCTCGCACAGATGAGCGCGGCCGAGCCGGCAGGGCCGGCAGACGCCGCAGAAGATGTGGCTTTCGAGCGCAACGCGGTCGCCGGGCGCCAGTCCTGCGACCCCTTCGCCGCACACCGCGACCGTGCCGCTGACCTCATGGCCGAGGACGCGGGGCAGCGCGATCCGACGGGCCATCCGCGGCGCCCAGTCGTAGATCTGCATATCGGTGCCGCAGATCCCGGCCGCACCGACCTCCAGGCGGATCTCGCCCGGTCCGGGCGCGCGTGGCGCGACCTCGCCCAGCGCGATCCCGCCGGGCCCGGGCGCTATCTTGGACAGCGCGAGCACCCTGCCTCACAGATGATAGATGTCGATCGGCCCTTCGAGCCGATCGTCGATGAAGGTGACCTTCTTGCGGGCGATCTTGAGGACGCCGCTGTTCCGCCGGAGCACGAAGTCGTAGAGGCCGCCGCGCGTGCTGGCCCCCTTCTTGCCGTAGGTGTGGACCAGACAATTGGCCGACGCCTCGACCACATCGTTCTCGATACGCTCGATGAGGATGTTGCCGATCACGTGCACGGTGCGATCGAGCGGGACCGAGGCGTAAGAGTCCCGGCTCTCGATCCGGAAGACGCGATCCTCCAGCCCGCCGCGGTTACGCAGATAGATCAGGTTGAGCTGCGTCTCCGGGTCGGTGGTGGTCTCCTCCTCGCTCGCCGAGGACGGCACCCAGTAGACCGCATCCTCGCTGTAGAGGTCGATCCATTCCGCCCAGCGGTGACGGTCGAGCAGCATCGCCTCGCGGTTGATCAGAGCCGCCACCTCGCGTTCGAGATCGGCATCGACGCTCACGCCTGGGCGCTCCCGTTTTCCATGCGCGCGCGCCAAGCCCGGTAGAAGCCGTGAAACAGGCCTTCGTGGTCCCAGTCCGGGCAGGAGGTCACCGGCTCGAAACCGAGTTCACGGGCCGCCGCATCGGGACCCTGGACGATGTCGTCCATGCCGCGGGCGAAATCGTTCCACCGGCTGAGCCGGGCCGACGCGCCGTCGTGGCTCGCCTCCAGCGCGGCAATGTCATCAGACGTCGCCATCCCCGCGGTGAGATAGAAGTCCTCGAACTTGCGCAGTCGCGCTGCGCGCGCGGTCGCGCTCTCGCCCTTCGGCGCAATGCAATAGACGGTCACCTCCGCACTGTCCGGTGAGACCGGCTTCATCAGCCGGATCTGCGTGGAGGGGTTGTCCATCAGCATCACGTTGGGGAACACGTAGAGGTTGCGGCCGCGGTTGAGGATCCAGTCGAGCTCGGCCGGTTTCAACCGCGCCTCCAGACGTTCCCGGGCCTCGTAGATCGGCCGGACCTCGGGCGTGGTGTGCAGCGCCCAGATCGCCATATGGCCGTTGCCGAGGTCATAGGCGGCGGTCGGCACGCTGCCCTTGATGCGCCCGGCCTCGGTCTGGCGCATGCCCGATGTCGCATCGCGCGCCTCGCGGTTGGCGATCGTGCTGCCGAACACGCGGTGGACGGTGGTGACGTGATAACCATCGACGCTGTTTTCGGCCTGCAGCTTCCAGTTGCCGCGGACCGTGTAGGTTGAACTGCCGGGCACGACCTCCAGCCCGTCCGGCGCCTGGGCGTCAAGCAGGTCGATCCAACGGGCGGCGGCGCCCAGATGGTTGCGCAACGAGGGGACGTCGGGGACCAGGCTGCCGAATACGAAGCCGCGATAGCTGTCCAGCCGCGCGATGGGGCGCAGATTGAACCGCTCACGCGAGAAGTCCGGGGCGGTAAAACCGCCTTCCTCGTTCTTGATCCTGATGCAGCGCCCGCCGATGTCGTAGGCCCAGCCGTGGAAGCGGCAGGTCAGCACCCGTGCATTGCCGCGTTTGAACGGTGTCAGGAGCGCGCCGCGATGCGCGCAAGCGTTGATGAAACAGCCGATCGTGCCATCCTTGCCGCGTATCACGAAGACCGGTTGTCGTCCGATCTCCGTGGCGTAGTAATCGCCCGGCTTCTCGACCTGGTTTTCGTGGCACAGAACCCCCCAGCCGCCTTCAAAGATGCGTGCGATCTCGGCCTCGAACACCGCCGGGTCGGTGTAAACTGCGCGGTCGACCCTGAAGATGCCCTCGTCCACGCGGTCATCGATCAGCGCGCCTATGGAGTTGCGAAAGGCGGTTCCGTCCATCGTCCCTCCCCTCGGCCGGATCCGGCATCCATGCCGCAGCGTAGAATACAGCCTGGCACCGCGCCCGCCCAGACCCGCGCAGGGGCCTCCGCATCCCGCGCGGGTCGGGCGGATCGTGTTCCGGCGGTGGTGCGGGGCGTTGCGTCCCCGGCAACACGCCTATCCCTGGAAAGCAAAGCCTTCGTAGCCCCTTGCGGCGACGCGCTCGCATGTCTGGACGTATTTCGGGAAGCCGCCGATATAGGGCATGAAGACGCGGGGCTTGCCGGGGATGTTCGCACCGACATACCAGGAATCGCAGGTCGAGCGCAGCGAGGCCTTCGCGGCCGCTGCGACCTCTCGACCCCAACCGGCTTCTGCCGCCGCCGTGGCTTCGATGCGGGTCTTGCCATTCGTGCGCATCCAGCACATGCACGCGGTGATCCACTCGGCATGCTGTTCGATCCCGGTGACCATGGTCGCCAGCACCGACGGGCTTCCCGGACCAGCGATGTTGAACATGTTCGGGAAACCGGAGACGGCCATCCCGAGATAGGTGTCCGGACCGGCGCGCCACTTCTCCTGGATGGTCAGCCCGCCGATGCCGGTAATCCTGATCCGGGTCACGCTGCCCGTCATGGCATCGAACCCGGTGGCGGTTATGATCGCATCGAACGCATAGTCCCGCCCCGCCGCGCGAAGCCCCGTCGGGGTCAGGCGGTCGATTCCCGAGTCGCTGACGTCGACCAGGGTGACGTTCGGCCGGTTGTAGGTCTCGTAGTAGCCAGTCCCCGCACACAGCCTCTTGCAACCGAACGCCTCGTCGGGCATCAGGAGATCGGCCGTCCGGGGGTCTTCGACGATCTCGCGGATCTTGCTGCGCCAGAACGCAACGACGGTCCTGTTGGCGTCCTCGCTGGTCAGCAGATCGGCGAAAGCACCCAGAAACGGCAGGCCGCCGATCTTCCACTGTTCCTCGTAGCGCGCCCGCCGGTCCTCGGAAGACAGATCGAGTGCGGACTCCTCATGATGGGGGAACAGGAAGGCTGTCGGCCGCTGTCTCGCCCGGTCGCGGAAACCGCGGTAGTCGGCCTTTATCTCGGCGACCTCTTGCCTGCCCAACGGCCGATTCCAGGCCGGGACGACGTAGTTCGCGGTGCGTTGGAAGACACTCAGATGCCTCGCCTGGGCGGCGATCAGGGGAATCGATTGCACCGCCGAGGAACCGGTGCCGATGATGGCCACGCGCAGGCCGCTGAAGTCGACGCCCTCCCTGGGCCAGCGGCCGGGATGGTAGATCGGCCCGGCGAAGTCGTCATGGCCCTCAAAACGCGGCGTGTTGACCGCAGACAGACAGCCGACGCCCATGATGAACACGCGCGCCCGCACGGTCTGTCCGGCATCGGTCTCTGCCACCCACGCAATC
>CAYFYS010000050.1:0-9206 GCA_964347365.1 uncultured Rhodospirillaceae bacterium
CCCGCGTGCCCGGCAGCCACCAGCGGCCGACCTCGACCGGCCGGGTCGGATCGCCGACGTCGATCGAGCGGTAGAACTGGCAATCGTTGGGATGAGTGGGCTCGAAATCCGGCGCCCCGCCGGAGAAGTGGATGTATCGGCCATCGGCGAACCAGAGCTGGTGGACGCCCATCGAGCCCGGCCCGGAGCAGTCGTAGAAGGCGATCGAGCGCGGCGTTTCGGGCACCGCGACATCGAAGATCTCGATTCCAGCGGGCTCCATGCCGAGCCCGGGATCGACGAGGCCGCCCGGTCCGCGCGTCTGATAGGCGACTGCCAGGATATCGCCCACCAGATCGAGCGAGTTCGAGCGCATCCGGTTGTGCGCCAGGTCGGTCTGGACGATGACCCTGGGCCTGGCCGGGTCGGTGACATCGACGCCGGTGAAATTCTTTGGCGGCCCCTCGTGCGCGAGCCACATGATACGCCGCCCGCCCGATGCGTGCTGGATCACCATCCCTTCGCCCATGCCGCCCCAACCGCCAAGCCGGTCCTGGGCGATGAGCCTCATGTTGCGCGCCTCTACCTGTTGCACTCAACCCTCCTCATTGATTGCGCCGGCGGCCTCAAGCGCCTGGTGAAGATCGAGCGTCCTCACCCCCCTGGTGATCACCACCAGCCTGGTCGCCGGTCGGCCGCCGGGCCAGTCCTCGAGAAGTTCCGGCGGATGCAGCACATGGTGGACCCCGTTGACCGCGACCGGCCGATGCTGTCCCCGCACCCGGACGATCCCCTTGATCCGCAGCACGTCGGGTCCGCGCAGCGAGGTCAGCGCGTCCAGCCAGCGCACCAGGCCCGGCCATTCCAGCGGCCGGTCCTCGGCGAGGCAATGCGCCTTGATGTCCGGCGCATGGCCGGGCGCTTCGCCGACCGCGCGGCCGGCGGACGAAGGGGCGCGGTCGAACAGCGCCGCCGCGGCGATGTCCGCCGCATCCAGGATCGGCACGGCGGCGTTTATCGCGCGAAGCCGTTCGATCAGGCCGTCCACGGAGCCGGCGAGGTCGCGCTTACTCAGCACGATCCGGTCGGCGAATGCGGCCTGGCGGGCTGCCTCGGACTGGTTCGCAAGCTGGTCCGCGCCGTGGACGGCATCGACCACCGTGGTCACCGCGCCGGCCCGATAGCGCGCAACGAGGGCGGGATCGGTCATCAGCGTCTACAGCACCGGCCCCGGATCGGCGAGGCCGGTCGTTTCCAGCAGAACCCGGGAGAATGGCGGCACCGTGCCGGCCGCCCTGCGCCCGGCGAGATCGGAAAGCGCATCGACCAGATCGCCTTGAACCGAACAGCACACGCAGCCGGACCGGAGCACCACCAGCTCCTCCTCGGCGGCGGTGACCAGTGCATGGTCGATGGCGACCTCGCCGAACTCGTTGACCACCACGGCGCTGCCGCGCGCCGCGGCGTCCCGCAACAGGCGGTTGAGCAGGGTCGATTTCCCGCTGCCCAGGAATCCGGTGACGAGATGGACCGGGATCACGGGGGATCGAGGACCAGCCCGGCGAGCCGCTCGTGGGTGGTGATCCATGCCCGGTCGAGCCCCTTGACCATGTCGATGGCGGCCTTGAACTCGATCGCCCCGGGCGGACGACCGAAGACGTGAGCGTGTGCGGTCACATCGAGGCTGGCATGGGGCCGACCGATTCCGGCCCAGCCCTCGAGGATGCGCCTGAGGGTCGCGGTAAACGAAGCCGGCTCGTTGCCGTAGCGCATGGTGATCGGCAGGTCATTGACCTCCATGGTGAACGGTATCCCGGCGAGCCGGCCGGCTGGGGTGTCGATCACGTAAGGCAGATCGGCATCGAACACATCGGCGGTCCAGCGGAAGCCATGCCTCGCCAGCAGCTCCAGCGTGTTCGCCGAACTGGTCGCGCGCGGGCTGATGAAGCCGTAGGGCCGCTTGCCGGTGCATTCCTCAAAGGCCTCGATGCCGCGGACCAGATCGGCCTCTTCCTCGGCCCGGTCCTGATAGGCCGGCAGCAGGTTCTGCGCCCAGGCGTGGGCGGCGATGGGATGGCCGTCGCGGTCGATGCGGCGCAGCAGTTCCGGCCAACGCCGGGCGATGATGCCGCTGGCATAAACGCTGCACGGAATGTCTGCCGCAGCCACGATGTCGAGCAGCCGCCATGCGCCTTCGGTCATGCCGTAACGCGCCCAGGATTGCGCCTGGGTGTCCAGCACGCCCGGTTTCAACGGGTTGCCCATCGGGCCGACGCCGGGCGCGGCGTCCTCGGTCCAGGCTTCGCACATGATGTGAAAACAGACCGCCAGCGGCCGATCGACCGGCCATCCGGGCGGCGGCGGAGTGCGGGCCATGAAACGCTCCCGATCCCGGTGGAACCGGGCGCATTGTTTCATCCCCGGCCGGCGGGTTCAAACCGGGGGGGCCGCAACAGCCGAGACCGACATCCTGCGGGTAGTCTATGTTGCAAAGGGGGGGGGCGACAGATGCGTCGCGCACAAGCGTTGACGCAAGCATGGAGCGCGTTCGACCGCGCCGCCGGCCAGTCGTGGCGCGTAACCCCGGCGGTGCCGATTCTGTTCTTCGGCGACCTCGACGCGTATCGCGCTTCGCCGCTGCGCGTGCTGACGGTCGGACTGAATCCCTCGCTGCATGAATTTCCGGATGGAGATCGGTTCCGGCGCTTTCCGCTGGCAGGAGGCAGCCTCGGCCGGGAGCCGTCCCGCTACCTCGACGCGATGTCCGCCTATTTCCGCACCGACCCGTACCGCAGATGGTTCAACGCCTTCGAGCCGCTGCTGAACGGCTTCGGGGCGAGCTACTACGGAGGCCGTGCATCGACGGTGCTCCACACGGACATCTGCTCGCCCGTCGCGACGAACCCGACGTGGAACAAACTCGACGAGGCCGCTCATGCGGATCTCACGGCCGACGGCGGCCCGCTCTGGCACACGCTTCTGACGGCGCTGAAACCACAGGTCGTCGCGCTATCGATAGCGAAGGCGCACCTCGAACGCATCGCGTTCGAACCAATGACCGATTGCAAGGTCATCCACACCTTCGAGCGGAAAGCTGACGGCGGCCTCCGTTCCCGGCCATACGAAATTCATGCGCGGTGGTACGACGTAGGCGGGGAGCGGTCGCTGTTCGTCTTCGGTACCGCCGCCCTAAAGCCCTTCCAACCGCTGGCGGACTCCCAGAAGCGGAAGACAGGTGAATTAATGCTAAAGGAATATCAAGATGGCTGATAAGTGTTGCTTTGTTCAATTTCCGCACCCGGAAGGCGAGCACAGGCCCAATGGTAATTGCCGAATCGGTTGGAACAAACTCCCTCGCAGCCACGGGCGGAAGTTCATGCAATTGCGCGGCGAGTGGATCGACGGGGACGGCGGCCCGCACAAAGGCGATCTATAGGCGTGGGGCGAGTGGGAACCGGAGTCGAAACTTATCCGCAAATTCGATCGGCGGAACGACCGCCCGCACCATCCCCGCTACCTTTGGGAACCGTATTACGACGTCCCGAAGAACGGCTACGAAGTCCTGCATAACACCGATCCGTTCATCTTCGGTGAGTGTTTCCTTTACTCGAACTGCGGCCAGCCGACTCCGAGCAAGCGCGGTCTGAAAGAACTTGACCGGGGCTCCGTAGTCGCGTTCGGGAGCGGCAAGAAGGGGAAGTGGATGCTCGATACCGTGCTCGTGGTCAAGGACTCCCGCGAGTACGACTGGTCAAATGCACATGTGGATCTCCAAGACTGCGTGCCGGCCGAGTTCCTGGACGTAACCGCCCGACCGCTGGTCGCCCACAACAAAGCTGGAGGAAAGCTCCGGCTGTACCGGGGAGCGACCCCCAAAGATCCGGGCTACGGGATGTTCAGCTTCTTCCCCGCAATCCCGGCTGGCGGTGACTCGGGCTTCCAACGCCCGTTCATCTGCCTCTCGGACGAGTATTTCAATCCCGCCGCGCAGGCGCCGAAAGGGCACCCGTATGAGCGCACACCCGACGAGTTGCACTGTCTGTGGAACTCGCTCGTCGCACAAGTCCACCGTGAGGGCCTCGTCCTCGGCACACGCGCGGACGCGCCGCCACGACGAGGCGACTGATGTAGCTTTCCAGCGATGGACTCGGCGGCGTGTGAACTCGTCCGCGAAGTCCCGCATCAACGGGCCGGCCGTGCGCTCGGTCTTCGCCGCCTCGATCTCCGCGACAGCCTACTCCGCCCTTCGGCGGCGGTCAGTTCCGTGGTCTTGCCGAGAACGATGTTGACCGCGCGCGTCCTGTCCGAAACATCCCGCGGAATGGGCTTGAGCATTGTAGTCACGACATGGTCTTGAACGGGAAAGCTCGCCAGGCCATGCTGGCGGAAGCGGCAGGGAAGCCGAGAGCGGCCTGTCATGGAGCTTGCCATACGCGAGGCGAAAACGCGCCTCTCCGAACTGGTTGCCGCCGCCCGCAACGGCGAGCGGGTTATCATCACGAAGCACGGCCGGCCGGCCGCCGAGCTGGTGCGCTGCGACCGGCGCGGCGGCATCGACTTCGACAAGCTGGAAGCGGCGCGCCGACGTCTCGGAATCGAGGGCGACGGAGAAGGGTGGCCGGAGGAATTCGACGATCCCGCCTTCAGCCGCCGCGTGCTCGGCCTCGACGGCGAATAGACCGTCCGGCAATGCGCGTTCTTCTCGACACGTCCTACCTTTAGGCTCAGTTCGCGAATCGTATGCAGGTACCAACGAGCGCCGAATTCCTGCGTTCGAGCGTGTGAAATACCGGTACAAGCCTGGACCCCCGCTTTCGCGGGGGTCCAGGCTTGTACCGGCGGCGATCCCGGGGTGGCCCCGCCACGCCAGGTCCATTCGCCGCATCCGGTCCGCATAGGAATCGACAATCGAGCCTATGATTTTACGAAGGCCCTCCTATCGGAACAGTTCGACTCTGGTGGAATCGAGGCTCGAATCGGCCGCGCCGTTGCGCCGGACGTCGGTCTGTCTAGGCTGAACCCGATCGAGACGCCGGCACCGGGAGGCCGCAATGGAAGGAAAGATCGCGCTGGAGGAACATTTCGCCCTGGAGGAGACGTGGCGCGATTCGACGCCGCCCGGCTTGCCGGCGACGCTGAGCGGGCATCTGCGTGCACGCCTCCTGGAGTTCGACGGCCAACGGCTGCGCGACATGGACGCCGCCGGCATCGAGCTTGCGATCCTGTCGATGAACGCCCCCACCGTTCAGGGCGTGCCGGAGACCGGTGCGGCGATAGCGTTGGCCAGGCGGTCCAACGACGTCCTGGCCGCCGAAGTCGCCAGGCGGCCGGACCGTTTTGCCGGCTTCGCCGCATTGCCGATGCAGGATCCCGAAGCTGCGGCGGCCGAGCTCGGCCGCTGTGTCCGCACGCTCGGCTTCAAGGGCGCGATGGTCAACGGATTCACCCAGAAGGACACGCCCGGATCCGCGAGCTACTACGACACCCCGGAGTACCGGCCGTTCTGGGCCGCCGTGGAAGCGCTCGGGATGCCGTTCTACATCCACCCGCGGATGCAGATCCCCGCCCGCGCCGAGGATTATGGCGGCCAGGCATGGACCATGGGCGCGGCATGGGGGTTCGCGCGCGAGACATCGATCCATGCGCTGCGACTGATCGGGTGCGGCCTGTTCGACGAATATCCCGGACTTCAGATCGTGCTGGGCCATCTCGGCGAGCGCATCCCGTTCGACATGTGGCGGATCGACGCGCGGGTGAAGGCCATGCCCTTCGACTATGCCGGCAAGCGGGCCGTGAGCGCGTATCTGCGCGAGAACTTCCACTTCACCACTTCGGGGAATTTCAGCGATCCGGCGTTCCGGTGCACGCTGGCGGAGGTCGGGCCGGACCGGACGATGTTCTCCATCGATTATCCTTTCGAGGACATGGCGCCGGGCGCGGCGTGGTTCGACCGCACGGAGCTGTCGGATGCGGACCGGCTGAAGATCGGCCGCGCCAACGCCATCACGCTGTTTAAGCTCGACCTCGAATAGGCCGCAGCGATGCAAGGCAAGATCACCCTGGAAGAGCATTTCGCACTCGCGGAGACTTGGCGGGACTCGGTCCCGGCGGCCCTGCCGGCGGACAGGATCGATGATCTCCGCAGCCGGCTGTTCGACTTCGACGGCTCCCGGCTACGCGAGATGGATGCCAACGGGATCGAGTTCGCGATCCTGTCGCTCAACACCCCGACCGTTCAGCGCGTCCTGGACACCCGCGCCGCGGTCGCGCTGGCCAGACGCTCCAACGATTTTCTGGCCGCCGAGGTCGCCAAGCGGCCGGACCGTTTCGCCGGCTTCGCCGCGCTGCCGATGCAGGATCCCGAGGCGGCCGCCGCCGAGCTCGGCCGCTGTGTCGGCACGCTCGGCTTCAAGGGCGCGATGGTCTACGGCTTCACACAGAAGGATACGCCGGACTCCGCGATCTATTACGATATCGCCGAATACCGGCCGTTCTGGGCGGCCGTCCAGGCGCTCGACGTACCGTTCTATCTGCACCCCCGCCTGCAGATTCCCTCCCGCGCGCACGGCTACGAGGACCACCAGTGGCTGATGGGTGCATCCTGGCGATATGCCGGCGAGACCGCGCTGCCTGCCTTGCGGCTGATCGGCTCGGGCCTGTTCGACGCCTGTCCCGGCCTGCGCATCGTCATCGGCCATATGGGCGAGCGGATCCCCTACGACATGTGGCGGATCGACCGGTGGACCGCGGAGCTGCCGTTCGACTACGCCGGCCGGCGGAAGGTGAGCGATTACCTGCGCGAGAACTTCTTCATCACCACCTCGGGCAATTTCAGCGATGCGGCTCTGGGATGCGCGCTGGCCACGCTCGGCGCGGGTCGCATCATGTTCTCCATCGACTACCCTTACGAGGACATGGCGGCGGGCGCGGGCTGGTTCGACGCCGCCCCGCTGGACGAAGCCGACCGGATCAGGATCGGCCGAACCAACGCAGTCGAGTTGTTCAAGCTCGATCTTCGGTAAGGCCGTCCGGGCGCCAAGCGGTGATCGCCGCGCTGGTCTTGCCGGTATTGCGCGGGGCGGGCGGCGGCGTGTCCTGGACGACCGGACGGCCCCAGCCGGGCGCACCGACCAACGTTCCCTCGCGCACCACCACGCGGCCGCGGACCAGGGTGTGGACCACCCGCCCAGTGGTCCGGAAGCCGTGCCATGGGGTCATGCGGGATTTGGAATGCAGCCGATCGCGCGAGATCGTCCAGGCGTGGTCCATATCGACGATCGCAAGATCGGCATCCGAGCCCGGCGCGATCAGCCCCTTGCGCGGGTAGCAGCCCCAAGCCTTCGCCGGTGCGACGGCAGACCACTGAACGTACTGGTTGATCGTCGCGCGGCCGGCGTTCACCTGGGTCAGCATGATCGGCATCTGGGTCTCCACGCCGGGGAAGCCGCAATCGCACTCCCAGATGCTGTTGGAAGCCTTCTCTTCGGGCAGATGCGGGGCGTGATCGGTAGCGATCATGTCGATGGTGCCGTCGTGGAGCGCAGCCCATAGCGCCTCGCCATGGCCTTTCTCGCGGATCGGCGGGTTGACGCGCAGCAACCCGCCGAGCGCGTCCATGTCATCGACGGTGAAGATCAGATACTGCGGACAGGTCTCCACTGTCACGTCGACCCCGCGCGCCTTGCCGGCGCGTACCAGATCGAGCGCATCGGCGGAGCTCTTGTGGGCGATGTGCAGCCTGGCCCCGGTCCATTCCGCGAAAGCGATGGCCCGGCCGACAGCCTCGATGGCGCAGATCTCGGGCCGTGCGTCGAGATGGGCGCGCGCGTCGTTACGGCCGGCCGCCCTGAGCTGCGCCTCGCGCCGGGCCATGATGGAAGCGTTTTCGGCATGCACCGTGCAGCGCCGGCCGAGCCGGGCGAGGATCTCGAAGCCTTCCAGCATCGCCCCGTCGGAAGGCGCCGGCAGGTCGCCGAACGTATTGCCCATGAAACACTTGAAGCCGCTCACGCCGGCTTGCGCCAAATCCTCGAGCTGGTCGATATTGTTCTCCTCGAGCAAGCCGTAGATGCCGTAATCGACATGCGCCTGGGCCTTGGCGCGCGCCTGTTTGTCGCGCAGCGCCCGCAGGGTCCCGGTCGGCGGGTTCGTGTTGGGCATTTCGAAGACCGAGGTGGTGCCGCCGCAGGCCGCGGCCGCCGTGCCGGTCTGCCAGTTCTCCTTGTAGTCGTAGCCCGGCTCGCGGAAATGGACATGGCTGTCCACCGCGCCGGGCAGGACGTAGAGCCCCGTCGCATCGATGACCTGGTGCGCCGGTGGTACTGCCTCCCCGGAGCCGATGCCGATGATCCGCTCGCCGTCGATCGCGATGTCGGCCTCGATCGTGGCGGTGGGCGAGACCACCTTGCCGCCACGGATCACCAGATCGACCTGCTTCATGTCTGGATCCCTCAGATGACCCAGCCGCCGTCCACGGCAAGGTCCTGACCGGTGATGTTGCGCGCCCGCTCGCTCGCCAGGAACAGCACCGCATTGGCCACGTCGACATCGGTGGACACCCGCCGGAGCGCGTATTCGGCGGCGTGCTGGGCGCGGGCCTCCTCCGCGGTGATGCCGGCGGCCTTGGCGCGCTCGGCGCACACGCGCTCGAACCGCGGGCCGTCGACCATGCCGGGGCAGACGCAGTTGACGTTGATGTTGTGGACGCCGACCTCGAGCGCGGTCGATTTGGTGATCCCGCGCAGGCCCCACTTCGATGCGGAGTAGGCCATGCGTCCCGCCCGGCCGCGAAGCCCGAACGTGCCGCCGACATTGACGATCTTGCCGTAGGTGCGCGCGATCATGCCGGGCAGCACCGCGCGCATGGTCAGGAAACAGCCCTTCATGTTGAGCGCGACGATCTGGTCGAAGTCCTCCGGGCTGGTCCGCCAGGACGAGGTCTCCAGCGGCCCGCTGCCGCCGGCGACGTTGACCAGTATGTCGATCCTGCCCAGGGCCGCCATGCCGGACGCGACCGCCTCCTGGACCTGTTCCGGTGCGGTGACGTCACACGCCGCCGTGACGACGGTGCGGCCCAGCGTGCGCGCCGCATCGGCCACCGGCGCGATCGCCGCGAGGTCGCGGCCGACGAGCACGAGGTCCGCGCCGGCCTGCGCGAACCCGCCGGTGATGGCGCTCCCCATGCCCTTGGCAGGCCCGGTGATCAGCGCCACCCGATCGTCGAATTC
>CAYFYS010000051.1:0-9099 GCA_964347365.1 uncultured Rhodospirillaceae bacterium
GCCGCTTGCCGACGGGGTGTTGTTGGGGCTCGGCAAGTTCAACCGCGTTCTGGAGATCGACTACGCCAACCGCTGCGTGGTCGTCCAGCCCGGGGTGACCAATCTCGCCATCAGCCAGGCGGTCGAAGGGGCGGGCTTCCACTACGCCCCCGATCCCTCCAGCCAGATGGCGTGTTCGATCGGCGGCAACGTCGCGGAGAACGCCGGCGGGGTGCATTGCCTGAAATACGGGCTGACCACCAACAACGTGCTCGGGCTCGAGATCGTGCTGATGGACGGCGAAGTGCTGCGCATCGGCGGCCGGCATCTGGATTCGGAAGGCTACGACCTGCTTGGCGTAATCACCGGTTCGGAAGGCCTTCTGGGCGTGATCACGGAGGTTACGGTGCGCATCCTGCCCAGGCCACCGGCGGCGCGCGCGCTCCTGATCGGTTTTTCGTCCAGCGCAGCGGCCGGCGATTGCGTCGCCGCGGTGATCGAGGCTGGCATCATCCCCGGTGGCATGGAGATGATGGACGGCCCGGCGATCAACGCGGCGGAGGATTTCGTGGCCGCCGGCTATCCGCGTGATGCGGCCGCGCTGCTGATCGTCGAGCTCGACGGTCCCGACGCCGAGGTCGCCCACCTGGTCGAACGGGTCCGGACCCTGGCGCGGGCGCACGGCGCGACCACGCTGCGAGTCAGCGAGAACGACGATGAGCGCGCGCGGTTCTGGGCCGGCCGCAAGTCGGCCTTCCCCGCCGTCGGGCGGATCTCGCCCGATTACTACTGCATGGACGGCACCATCCCGCGCCGGCGCCTGCCGCAGGTCCTGTCCCGGATGGCCGAGATGTCGCAGACCTTCGGTCTGCGCGTGGCGAACGTCTTTCACGCCGGCGACGGCAACCTCCACCCGCTGATCCTCTATGACGCGAACCGTCCGGGCGAGCTCGCCAGGGCCGAGGCGTTCGGCGAGGCGATCCTGAAGCTCTGCGTGGAGGTCGGCGGCGTGCTCACGGGCGAGCATGGGGTCGGCGTTGAGAAGCGCGACCTGATGGGCACGATGTTCAGCGAGGACGATCTCAAGCAGCAACAGCGCCTGAAATGCGCCTTCGATCCGGCGCAGCTCCTCAATCCGGGCAAGGTCTTTCCCGTGTTGCACCGCTGCGCCGAGCTCGGCCGGGTCCATGTCCATCGTGGCGCGACGCGTTTCCCCGACATCCCACGGTTCTGAGCGCGCGCGGTGGACGTGCTGCGGCCGACCACCGGCGAGGAGGTCCGCGAGGCGGTCGCCTGGGCGATGTCGGCGGGGCGGCGGCTCGATCTGGTCTGCGGCGGCACCAAGCGCGGCCTCGGCCGGCCGGTTGCCGCCGATACGGTGCTCGATCTGGCGGGGATGGCCGGAATCTCGCTCTATGAGCCCGAGGAGCTGGTGCTGACGGCGGGGCCCGGTACGAGACTGCAGGAAATCGCCGACCGGCTTGCCCAGCGCGGCCAGTGCCTGGCCTTCGAGCCGCCCGATCTTGGACCGCTGCTGGGCGGGGCGGCCGGGGGCGCGACCCTGGGCGGAGTGATCGCGACCAACCTGTCGGGGCCGCGCCGGCCCAAGGCCGGTGCTGCGCGCGATCACTTCCTGGGGTTCAAAGCGGTTAGTGGACGCGGCGCGTTATTCAAGTCCGGCGGGCGGGTGGTCAAAAACGTCACCGGCTACGACCTGCCCAAGCTGATGGCCGGCTCCTACGGGACGCTGGCGGTGATGACCGAGATCACCGTCAAGGTCCTGCCGGCGGCCGAGAAGCTGCGCACCGTCCTTCTCGGCGGGCGCGACGACCGACAAGGTGCCGCGGCGATGTCCCGCGCGCTGTCCAGCCGCCACGACGTCTCGGCCGCCGCACATCTGCCGGCGGCCATCGCCGCAATGTCCAGTGTGGAGAGGGTGCGGCGGCTGGGCGGGGCGGTCACCGCGCTCCGGATCGAGGGACCGGAGCCTTCGGTGCTGGTCCGGTGCGAGGCGCTGCGCGCGCTGTTCGCACCCGATCACCGGGTCGATGAGCTGCATGGTCGCAATTCCACGGCGCTGTGGCGCGAGATCGGCGGGGCGGCATGCTTCGCCGCGCCGCCGCACACGTTGGTCTGGCGGCTGTCGGTGCCGCCGGCCGAAGGGCCGTCGATCGTCAAGGCCATCCGCAGGAGCGTGCCTGCCGAGGCGTTCTACGACTGGGGCGGCGGGCTCGTCTGGCTGGCGCTGCCTGGCGATGCCGCTGCGGCCGGCGCCCCGCCGGTCCGCGCCGCGGTCGCGCGGGCCGGCGGTCATGCGGCCCTGATCCGCGCACCCGAAGCGCTGCGCCGTACGTGTCCGGTCTTCCAGCCGCCTCCGCCTGGCCTGGCCGCGCTGAGCGCACGCATCAAGGAGGCCTTCGATCCCGGGGCGGTCCTCAATTCCGGCCGCATGTATGACGGGATTTGACAGACCGGATGCAGACCCGTTTCACCGCCGCGCAGCTTGCCGATCCTGACACCGCCGATGCGGAGGCGATCCTGCGGACATGCGTCCATTGCGGGTTCTGCCAGGCGACATGCCCGACCTATGTGCTGCTGGGCGATGAACTCGACAGCCCGCGCGGGCGCATATACCTGATCAAGAACATGCTGGAGACCGGGACCGCCCCGTCTGCGAAGGTTGTCGGCCACATCGACCGTTGCCTGTCCTGCCTGTCCTGCATGACGACCTGCCCATCGGGCGTTCATTACATGCATCTGGTCGACCTCGCCCGGCGGCGGATCGAGGCGGTTTTCCGCCGGCCGGCGGCGGAGCGCATGCTGCGCCGCGCGCTGACGGCGATCCTGCCCTCGCCGCGCCGGTTCCGGGCAGCCCTGCGCCTGGCCGGGCTCTTCGGTCCGCTGGCCCGGCGCATGCCGGGCGCGCTCGGCCGCATGGCCCGGCTCGCACCGCGCGGTGCGCCCGGCATCCCGGCATCGGCCGCCGGTGCGGTTCACCGCGCGGTGGGCGAACCTCGCCACCGGGTGGCGCTGCTCGCCGGGTGCGTCCAGCAGGCGATGGACGCAGGAATCAACGCCGCGACCGTCGGGCTGCTGACCCGCAACGGCTGCGAGGTCGTGCTGGTCCCAGGCGCCGGCTGCTGCGGGGCGATCGCCCACCATCTCGGCGACCACGACCGGGCGCTCGCCGCCGCGCGGGCCAACCTCGCCGCCTGGCGGGCGGAAATCGACGGTGCCGGGCTCTATGCCGTGATCGTCAACGCATCGGGCTGCGGCGTCATGCTCAAGAACTACCGCCACCTGTTCCGGGATTGCCCGGACTGGGGCGCCGATGCCGCGCTGGTGTCCGATCTTGCCTGCGACGTCAGCGAGTTCCTGATCCGGATCGGCGTACCGCGATCGGCATCGGCGCCACGTGGCATCAAGGTCGCCTACCACTCCGCGTGCGCCTTGCAGCACGGCCAGAACATCCACGCCGGGCCGATCGATCTGCTGCGCCGCGCAGGCTTCGAGGTCGTCCTGCCGCAGGAGGGACATCTGTGCTGCGGCTCGGCCGGGACCTACAATATCCTGCAGCCGGCGCTCGCCGATGCGCTCGGCGCGCGCAAGGCCCATCACCTGGAGGCGCTGAGCCCCGACGTGATCGCGGCCGGCAATATCGGCTGCATGGCCCAGATCGCCAGGGCGAGCGTGGTCGCGGTCGTCCACACGGTCGCGCTGCTCGATTGGGCGGACGGCGGGCCGCGCCCGGGCGGATTGACGGAGAGACTGCAATGAACCCGACCCATCGGAGCGATGCCAGACCCGCGGCCGCGATCGGCCATGTGCGCATGGACGTCAACAATCTCGGCCGCGCCTGCGAGGTGCTGGAGCGGCTGGGACTGCGGCCGATCGTAAGGCGAGACGACCACGCGATCCTCGAGCTTCGCGGCGGGACCCATCTGATCGTGCGGGCGAAAGAGCACGGAACCGCGCCCGACCAGACGGCGCCGATCGATCTGATGGTCGACGATGTCGCAGCGACCCATGCGCGCTGCGACGCGATGGGGCTGTCGCCGTCCGAGATCATTTCGGGCTCCATCCACAGCGCGTTCACCATCGCGCTTTCCGACGGATACCGGCTCAAGATCACCTCCTCGCACACCTCGGGCCGGCCGGTGTGAGCGGCGGATCGGGCATCTATTGATTTAATCCCGGCTCCTGCGGTGCTACAGTAGTAGCGTCATGGTCGACAACCTGAATTCGCGCCGCCCCGATGCCGGGACCCGGATCGGAAAACGCGTCGCCGCCGCCGCGCTCGCGGCGCTGCTGCCGTCGGCCGCGGCGGCGGAGACGAGCTATCGTTCTCAGGTGCACGATTTCGCGCTCGTTGCGGTCTCGCAGCCCCTGGACAACCCCTGGGGGCTCGCCTTCCTCCCCGACGGCCGGATGCTGGTTACCGAACGGGACGGCAACCTCCGCACGGTTGCGCACGACGGCGCGACCTCCCCACCGCTGCGCGGCCTGCCGCGAATCCGGTCATCCGGCCAGGGCGGATTGCTCGACGTTGCGCTTCACCCGGACTTCGCAGCCAACGCGCTGGTCTATCTCACCCATGCCTGGCCGGTCGGCGCGGGGTTCAATACCGCGGTCAGCCGGGGCCGGCTGGGCGCAGGACGGATCGAAGGCTTCGAGACCATCTTCGTTGCGCGCCCGGGCACCTTACCCCGGAAGCATTTCGGCTCACGCATGGTCTTCGGCAACGACGGCAAGCTGTACGTTACCATCGGCGACCGGGGGCGGCGATCCGACGCCCAGGATCTCAGCCGCCACGCCGGTTCGGTGCTGCGGCTGAATGCGGACGGCACGGTCCCGGCCGACAACCCGCTGGTCGGAAGACCCGACGCCTTGCCGGAGATCTGGTCGTGGGGGCACCGCAACCAGCAGGGGCTTGCGATCGACCGGGCTACCGGACGGATCTGGGCGCACGAGCACGGACCGCGTGGCGGCGATGAAGTCAACCTCGTCGAGCGGGGCGTCAACTACGGCTGGCCGGTCATCACCTATGGCCGGAACTATAGCGGCACGATCATCAGCAAGGAGACCGCGCGGCCGGGCATGGCCCAGCCCAAGCTCTACTGGACGCCCTCGATCGCGCCGTCGGGAATGGCCTTCTACGACGGCGAGAAGTTCCCGCGGTGGCGCGGCAACCTGTTCGTCGGCGCTTTGGCCGGCCAGATCCTGGTCCGTCTGACGCTCAAGGACACCCGCGTGGTTGCCGAGGAACGGCTGCTGGGAGATTTCGACAAACGCATCCGGGACGTGCGCACCGGCCCGGACGGCAATCTCTACTTGCTGACCGACGAGCTCGAAGAGCCGATCTGGCGGATCGAGCCGCGGGGCTAGACGGCCGGACGGCCCTTACCCCGGCCGCGGATAGGCGGCCGCGATCGCCGCATCCGCACGGCTCAGCGTGACGTCGTAGACCTCGGGCGCAGGGGCGACGAACCCCGTTATCAGCGCACCCTCCAGCACCGGGCGCAGGGCCGCGTCCTCGTGGGCGCAAAGCAGCGCCGCGCGCAGACGCGCGCATGCGCCCGGATCGGCATCCGGGCTTGCCACCAGCGGCGGGATCGGTGCGGGGTCGGTGGTTTCCACGACCCGGACGGCGGCCGCGCGCTCGGGCACGTGGCGCCTCAGGAGGTCCAGGCACAGGCTGTCGAGCGGCGCAACGTCCGCTGCCCCGTCGATCACGCTCCGCAACGCTCGCGCGGGTGTGACCAGCGGGCCGACCGTCTCGCCGTAGAGCGCCTTCCGTTCGTCGGTGCGGTAGCGCAGCAGGTGATGGCGCAGCGCGTTGTAGCCGGAATGGGAGGTTTCCGCCGTCCAGGCGAGGCGCCCGCCGAACGTGTCCGCCAGGCTGCGATACGCGCTGTCGGCGCGCACCACGAGGTCGGTGAAATAGACCGGCGCGCCGCCATAGCGCGGTGGCGCGGGCACCGGCGCGGCAATCAGGCGCGGTCGGGGATCGGCCATCGCATAGGGCCAGCCGCACATGAAGACGCAGCCCATGTCCGCGCGCGCCCAGAGATCGTCCAGCCGGGCGGGCGGCGCATGGGCGATCGCCTCGAGCGGAACCGCGGCGCGCCGGGCGGCCCATGCGAAGATCGTCCACCAGGCCGCACGGGTCTGCTGTGCGACGTCGTACATGCGCGCACACGCCAGGCTCACAGCCTTGCGCCGCTTCCCGGGCTAGGCATAGCGCAGCCGCTGGCCGAGGCCCAGCGCCGCGGCCTTGTCCAGCATGGTCACGCCGAGCGCGATGTCGGTCAGGCTCAGCCCGCGATGCCAGAACAGGATCGTTTCCGCGTCGTCCTCGCGCCCGGGCTTCGCGCCCGCGACGATCTCGCCGAGTTCGCCGTGAAGAGTCCGTTCGGTCAGCTTGCCGCCGTCAACATGGCTTCGGAGCGCGCCGAACTTCATCCCGGGTCGGCATTGGCCCCAGTCGTCGACCACGATCTTGTCCATCACGTCGGTCAGCGTGATCTCGACCGCGCTCATGGTCCCGTAGGGCACAACGAGGGCGCCCGGCTTGACCCATTCGGTCTTGAACAGCGGCTGCGGTACGGGCAGCCGCGAGGCCTCGACCAGGATATCGGCGCCTTCCAGGCAGGTGCGCCAGTCGTCAACCACGCGCACCGGCTTGCCGAGATCGCGCTCCAGCAGCGCACCGAACGCAGCCCGGCTCTCGGCGCGGCGCGAGTGGACCCGGATCTCGGCGAAGTCGAACAGATGATCAAGCAAGCGGACGTTCCAATAGGCGGTCCCCCGCGCACCGATATGGCCGAGGATCCTGCAATCGCGGCGCGCAAGGTGGCGGGCACCGATCGCGGTCATCGCGCCGGTGCGCATGTCGGTTATCGCCGTGGCGTCGACCAACGCCCGCGGCATGCCGGTTTCGGGGTCGAACAGGTTCAGGATGGCCATCTCCGAGGGCAGGTCGCGACGGTAGTTGTCGACGAAATCGCCGACCACCTTGACACCGGCGATCCCGAGCGGGGCGACGTAGCCCCGCAGGATGTTGAAATGGCCCTTGTCGGAGGACTCCGGCACTAGGTGGACCCGCGGCTCGATGACGGTGCGGCCCGCACCCTGGGCGGCGAGCGCGCCCTCGACCGCGGCAATGATCTCGGCTTCGGTCAGCGCGAGCGCAGCGACATCGGCGCGGTTCAGATATTGGATCCAGACTTCCTGCATCGTTCCGGCCGGGTTCAGACGTGGACACCACCGGCATTGTTGTCGAAGATGGGCCGGTGTCAAAACCGGCCGCTGCGCCGGGCGGCAGAAGGAGCCCGCGATGGCCAAAACGATCGAACACGTGCACTGGCCGGACGCGCCGGACATGTGGATGCCCTACGCGCCGGCGATCACGGTCGAGGGCGGCAGGACCGTCTTCCTCGCCGGGGTGACCGCCGCGCCGGTCTACCACCACCATCCGCACCGGCCCGAGGAATTCGATTCCATGCCGTCGGACATGGCCGGCCAGGCCCGCGCGGCGATGGAGAATCTCAAGCGCGGCCTCGATGCGGTCGGCGGGACGTTCGACGACATCGTCAGCGCCAACCGTTTCGTCACCGACCTGAGCGATCAGGACGCCCTGAACCGGGTCTGGGCCGAGTATTTCGGCGACAACAAGCCGACCACGACCACGGTCCAGGTGGTCCAGCTCGCCACCGATCCGCGCTGCATGCTCGAAGTCACCGCCATCGCGGTGCTCGATTGACCGTCGGGGAGAGGCGCCGGCCAGTTTGATCATCGCCTATGGCTGCGGCCGCTGGCGGGAGAGCTGGATCCGTCCCGGACCCGACGGCGCGCCAGCATGTGTCGTCCCCCATGTCGTGATCGACGGGCCCGGCGGCGGTCCGCTGCGGCTGCAGGACGGCCAGTACGCCTTCCAAAGCGCGCCGCCGCCGGGGCTGGACGTTCCCGGACAGCTTGCCTTCGTCGAGCGCTATCTGGTCTCGCGCGCCGACCCGTGGTCGAAGGCCCAGCGCCGCCTGATCGCGCTCTATTTCGCCCGGCTCCGCGCGCGGATTGAAGACGCGCGCGATGAGCTCCGCGGCGTCCTCGGCCCGCTGGCAGCGGTGTTCGACTACCGCGCGTTCGCCTTCGCGGCGCCGCGTCCCCTGCCGCGGGCCTGTCCCGTGCTGCCGGACGGGGTGCGGATCGGACTGCATTGCGCCTTCTGGACCGGCGGTGCGCTGACGGTAATCGAGCTGACCGGCCGCGACACCGCCGATCCGGCCCGCCTGGCCGCATTGCGGCGTCTGGAAAACAACGGCGCGGTGATCGTCCGGCTGGATGCATCAAGGCTCGGCGAGGACGACCTGCCGGAGCTGTTCCCCCGCTTCTGGGAAGGCGTTCCCATCCCGTGCGGCCCGTTCAAGGCGCACGGGATGGAGGCCTTCCGCCGCCCGGACTTCAGAGATCAAGCTCCAGGATGTACAGCCCCCCGGTGAACCGGTCCACGGCGTAGACCAGCCTGTTCTCGTCGACGAAGACGTCGTTGATCTGGACGGCGCCGGCACGGCTGCCCTCGGGCGCCGCCGGAACGTAATAGGCGACCTCCTCGGGGCGGTAGGGATCGGTGATATCGTGCACCCGTACGCCGCCGTTGAAATAGGTGCCGAAGATCAGGTTGCTGGACCGAAAGGCGCCGGGCTGGTTTTCGTGCAGGTTGTGCGAGCCGTAGCGCCCGCCGCGCGGGCCGAACTCCTCGACCGGCGGCAGCGGCAGGGTGGCGATCGGCACCAGGTTGGTCTCCTCGCGCGCATCGACCACCCAGGTGAGCTTGGGCCAGTCCTCGCCGCCGTCGCGGATGCACTCGTCGGCGACGATCAGGAGATCGCGATCGAAGATCGGCAGCACCGTGTGGCTGAACCCGGTATGGGGCGGGTGCGGATTCCAGCTCCCGACGACCACCGGGTTGGCCATGTCGGCGATGTCGAGGATGAAAATCCCGCCGTCGATATAGGCGAGATAGACCCTGTCGGGACGCTCGGGATAGACGTTGGTGTTGTGTGCTCTGAACCCGATGTCGAAGCGCGGATGGCGGCGGGGCGGCGGCGCATCGTCACCGAC
>CAYFYS010000052.1:0-9057 GCA_964347365.1 uncultured Rhodospirillaceae bacterium
CTTGGCATACATGTGGCCGAAGCTCGGCAATGCGCCGATGACGTGCTGGTAGTGCTGAGCCATCAGGGCCGCCATGGGCGGCAAACCGATCCTGCCCTGATAAAACTCGACATAGAAGGGGTGGTTCTTGGTATGCCAGGCCTCTCTGAGGCCGACCACGGCATCGGCCGCATCCTTGCCGATCCGAGTCCTCGCGCCGTCCATCGCCTGTCCTCCGGGTTGCCGATCACCGATCATGGCGTCATAGCCGAGCGGGGCGGGGCGATCAACGGACCGGGATGGGCGTCCGCCCAGCGTATCTGGACAAGATGGCACGAATGTGTGCGACTAGCGCATGCCGATGCCCGGTACCGGGCGCCGACCGAGGAATGGCGGGGAGTGCGATGAGCTACGAAGGGCTGCGTCCTTATCTTCAGGTTCTGGAGCAGCGTGGGATGATGCGCTGGGTCGACAAGGAAGTCGATAAGGATTGGGAGATCTCCGCGGTCTGCCGCATGATCTTCCGCGCGATGTCGGAGGAGAATCGTTACGGCATCGGTTTCCGCAACATCAAGGGCCATCCCGGCGGGCGGGTGGTCGCCGGCGTGGTGGCAAGCTCGCGCAATATGATCGCCACCGCGCTGGGGTGCGAGCCGAATTCGGCCGCCATTCATGAGCGCGTCATCGCCGGGATCGCCGATCCGATAGAACCGGTCATCGTCGCCGATGGGCCGTGCAAGGAGGTGATCCTCACCGGCGATGACGTGGATCTCAACGCGCTGCCGATCCCGGTCTGGACGCCCGGAAAGGACGCCGGGCCCTATCTGACCCCGCTCTGGGTGACCAAGGATCCTGACACCGGTCGACGGAATATCGGCATCCGGCGTTGCCAGATCAAAAGCCGCAACACCACGGGCATTCTGTTCGGTGCCCCCGACCGTGGCGGTGCGATCCATTACGAGAAATGGAAGCGCCGGGGTAGCCACATGCCGGCGGCGATCTTCATGGGCGGGGATCCGGTCCAGTATGTCGTTGCGCCGGCGCGCTACGGTGCCGACGAGCTTGCGGTCGCCGGCGGCATCCGCGGCGAAGCCATCCCGATGGTCAAATGCGAGACCGTCGATCTCGAGGTGCCCGCACATGCCGAGATCGTCATTGAGGGCGAGGTGCTGACCGACGGGCTCGAACCCGAAGGGCCGTTCGGCGAGTTCACCGGCTACATGGCCGGTGGGCGCGCAGCACCCATATTCCGGGTGCGGGCGATCACCCACCGCAAGGACCCGATCCTGATGGGGGTGATCAGCCAGCTCCCGCCTTCGGAGAGCAGCATGATCAAACGCTCGCTGCTGGAGGCCGGGCTCAAGAAGCATCTCACAGAGGACCTCAGGATCCCCGGTATCACCGCCGTTCATGCGCTGGAGGCCGGCGGTTGCACGGCAACGTTGTGGATCGCGCTCAACAAAATGTATGCCGGCCACGTCGATCAGACGGTCTTCGGCACCCTGGGCCATATGGGCATGAGCTACTTCAAATGGATCGTGGTGACCGACGATGACGTGGACATCGAGGATCCTTTCATGCGCGACTGGATCCTGGCCTGGCGCGTGCGCCCGGAATCGGATCTGAGGGTGATCTCGCATACCGCCGCGGTCGAGCTCGACCCGTCGTCCTTCGGACCTGATGCACCCGAGGGCGGCCAGTCGCCCGGCGCAAAGGTAGTCATTGATGCCACGCGCAAATGGCCGTATCCGGGGATCTCGCTGCCGCCTCTGGAAACGTTGCGCGGCGTGGCCGCGGACTGGCAGAGCTACGGCCTGCCGCCGCTGGAGGCTCTCAGGCTGCCACGCGGGGAGTAGACGCCCGCCTGGCGCGCCGGATCGGCCGACGGGCGATCATGGCTCATCGACGGGGAGGATGACATGCCCGACAGCTTCAACGCCGCCACCCATCTCAGCGTCAAGGATCGGGTGGTCATCGTCACCGGCGGCGGCAAGGGGATCGGCGGGGTCTATTGCCGGCGCCTGGCCGAAGCCGGCGCGAAGATTGTGGCCGCCGATATCGACGCCGAGGCCAACGACGACACCGTCGCCGCGATCCGCTCGCATGGCGGCGAGGCGGTGGCCGCGACCACCGACGTCAGCGACGCCGACGCCGCCGCCGGGATGGCCGCGGCCACCGTCGCGGCGTTCGGGCGGATCGACGGGCTGGTGAACAACGCCTCGCTGATGAGCGTGCTGCCGCGCGGAAGCTGGCTCGACATCGATGTCGCGCGCTGGGATCGGGTGATGGAGGTCAATCTGCGCGGTATCTTTCTGTGCTGCAGGGCGGTCTTTGCGCACATGCGCGATCAGGGCGGCGGCAAGATCGTCAACATCGCCTCCGGCCGGTTCTGGATGGGCGGACCCAACCGGCTCGACTACTCGGCCTCGAAGGCCGGCGTGATCGGGCTTACGCGCTCTCTGGCATCGGAGGTCGGCCAGTACAATATCTGCGTCAATGCCATCACCCCGGGCTTTACCTTGAGCGATACCCAAGTTGCGTCCTCGGGCAACTACGCCCAGACCAACGCGCCGCCCAAGCGTCTGATCGCCCGCCACCAGTACCCCGACGATCTGGTTGGTGCGGTGATGTTCCTGCTCTCCGACGGCAGCGACTTCATCACCGGCCAGACGCTCAACGTCGATGGCGGGCAGGCCTTCCATTAGGATGGATATTTCCTCTGGAGGCGACCGGCCGGCGCTTACCGCCCAGACATTCGAGACCGGACATCACTTGGCCAACGCCCGCCGTCGCGCTGCCGCTTCCGGTTTGGACGACGTGCTGGTGATCGATGCGGACGCCCATGTCTACGAGAAGGAATCGATCACGGAGATCATCGCGCTGATCGAGGACCCGATCATCCGCCAGCTCGCCAAGAGCGCCCAGGGCGCGGCGCGCCAGGCCGCCCGCTTCCCCCTGGACCGCGTCGCCTATCACGAGGCCGGCGGGCGGATCACCCGCGATCTGCTGCATTCCCTGGAGGCCACGCCGGCGGACGGCACCCATCGCGCGGCGCATCTGTCGCTCCGCGCGATGGATGCGATGGGCATCGACATCGCCGCGCTTTCGCCGTTCGGGTTGCAGGTCATGGGCCTTCACCCCCAGCCCGAGGTCGAGGCCGCGGTGCTCGGCGCCTATGACCGCTGGCTGACCGAGACAGTGCTGCCGTGCTCGCCGCGGCTGCTGGGATGGATCGTTCTGCCCTTCAACGCCCCGGAAGCGGCGCTGCGGCTGGTCGAGACCTACGTCGGGCGACCCGGCGTCGCCGGCTTTCAGGTAACGTCTCTGCGCTACAGCCCGGTCCACGCCAATGCCTTCATGCCGGTCTACGCCGCCATCGAGCGATCGGGTCTGCCGCTGGCCTTTCACGGCGGGATCGATTGGGAAGACCCGACGTTCCTGACTTTCAACAGGTTCATCGCGGTCCGCGCGCTGTCGCCGCAGTGGTACAACGCCGTTCACTGCACCAACTGGCTGGTCAACGGCATGCCCGAGCGGTTCCCCGGGATGCCCGTGATCTGGATGGACTCCGGCATTTCCTGGGTGCCGTGGCTGATGATGCGCATCGACAACGAATACCGCATGCGCAGTTCGGAATGCCCCGCGCTGAAGCGGCTACCGAGCGCATATATGCGCCAGATGTATTACACCTCCAACCCGGTCGAGGTGCCTGATCGGGCGGACATGCTGGCCGCCGCCTATCGCGCGATCGATGCGCCCAACAGCCTGATCTACGCCTCCAACTATCCGGCGGCGGACATGGACCTGCCCGGCGCGATCGCAGGCCTGGATTTCCTCCCACCGCAGGCGCGACGAAGGATCCTCGGCGAGACGGCGCACCGGCTCTTCCGGCTCCCGGAATCGATATCCGCGCTTGCCACCTCGCCATAGGGGGGGGCTTGTGGCGGGCGCGCGCGAACCGGGTCTTTGTGCCCGGGCCCGTCCGGTCCTATAAGGCCCGCCGGAGATGACGGTATTCGAACGGGGGGTGACGGCAATGGCAGCAGGCGGTGGATACGGCGCGTTCCCCGCGCCCCATGACGATCTGCGCGAGTGGATCGCGCGCGTGGAGGGGATTGGCGAGCTGATGCGCCTGGAAGGGGTCGACTGGAACCTCGAAATGGGCTCGGTCGCCGAGATGATCTATCGCGCCAGACCCGACAATCCGCCGGCGATTCTGTTCGAGAACATCCCGGGCTATCCGGCCGACATGAAGGTGCTGTCCGGTGCGACCAACTCGCCGGAGCGTCTGGCGTTGACCCTCGGCCTGCCCAAGCCACGGCATCCGCTGGACGTGGTGCAATCCTATCGCAAGCGGCTGGAGAGCTTCGAATACATCCCGCCGCGCAACGTCAACGCAGGCCCGATCCTGGACAATGTCGACCGCGGCGAGGACGTCGATCTGTTCAAGTTCCCGGTGCCGCTGCTGCACGAAGGCGACGGCGGGCGTTATTTCGGCACCGGCGATCTGGTGATCATGCGCGATCCCGATACCGAGTGGATCAACCTGGGCACCTACCGGGTCATGGTGCACGACAAGAACACGGTCGGGCTGTGGATCTCGCCGGGCAAGCACGGCCGCGCGATCCGCGAGAAGTACTTCAGGCACGGCAAGCCCTGCCCGGTGGCGATCAGCGTCGGGCACGATCCGATCCTGTTCCTGTCTTCGGGCAACGAGGTCGATTACGGCCAGTCGGAATACGCCCATGCCGGCGGGCACCGTGGCGCGCCGATCGACGTGACCGCGTCCGAGCTGCACGGCCTGCCCATCCCCGCCACGGCCGAGATCGTGCTCGAAGGCGAGATCCTGCCCGACGAGAAGCGGCCGGAAGGGCCGTTCGGCGAATGGACCGGCTACTATGCCTCCAAGGTGCGTGAGGACTACGTCGTCCGCGTCGAGCGGGTCTATTACCGCCACGCGGCGATCCACACGATGGCGCGGCCGGGCCGTCCGCCTTCGGACTACTCGTTGTCGAAATGCGTGGTGAAGGCGGCGCTTATCTGGGAGGACATCGAGCGTGCGGGGCTGCGTGGCGTCCAGGGCGTGTGGTGCATGGAGCCCGGCGGCGGGCGAATGTTCAACGTCGTTGCGATCAAGCAGGAATTCGCCGGCCACGCCAAGCAGGCGCTGCTGCTGGCTGCCGGCGCGCATGCTGCGAACTATCTCGGCCGGTTCGTCGTCGTCGTCGATGAAGATATCGATCCCACCAACATCTATGACGTGACCTGGGCGATGGCTTCGCGCTGCGATCCGGACCAGGATATCGACATCATCCGCAACGCTTGGTCCGGACCCCTCGATCCGCGCAAGAAGCCGGGCGATAATTTCAACTCGCGCGCCCTGATCGATGCCTGCCGGCCCTACGACTGGATCGACGACTTCCCGCCGGTGGCCGAGGCGAGCCCCGGGGAACGCGCACGGATACGGCAGAAGTTCGGCCATCTGCTCGACCGGCTGTAGCGTGCGAACCGGTTGAAAGCGCCATGACGCAGGAGACGGAACGGCGACTCACGCCTGGAAGTGCTTCTCGACGACATCGTCGAAAAACCTTCTGCCGATTTCCTCGATACGGCCGTCCTTGAGAGGGCCGCTTTTCGGTCTCGCAACGAACCGTTCCTTCGACATGTCGTATCCGATCTCCACGAGGCTGGGAACATTGGGCACCGTAAGCCAATCCAGCTTTTCGTAATTGTAAGAGCCCTGCGGTTCCTCCCGCGCCACGTGAAGGGTCACCTCACAGCGGCTGCGTAACGCATCGCTGCTGAAACCGAAGAAAAAGAGATAACGCGCCGATATGTTGCTACTACGAAAATCGACGCGCAGGAACCAGGTGCGCTTCGCCGAATTTCCGTGCCGTAGGCTCTCGTATTTCTCGAATTCCAGTTGTCCGAAATCTTTAAGAAAAAGATCGGCGTAAGCGGTCGCCTCGTCGATAGAGTTTACAGTCTGTCGAAAGTAGCTCTTGAGGAGCTCCATCGCATTCCGCCACACCTCATATTCGTTCCGAAACCGCTTTCTCTCTTTTTCGGACAATTTCTGCGCCAGTGATTGTGTCCATTCGAGTTTTTCACGTTGTTCTTGAGCGGCGTGTACCCACTCGTCGAGACTCTCTTCTACACACTCTTCAAGGAGAAGCGCAAACGCCGTCAAATCAGATCCTTGCGACTCTTCCAAGGTATCATAGTAACGAGAACGGTCCTCTTTGGATATGATCGCTATGGGAAATCCGAATCTCATAAGCAGAAGATTCAATATAAGACGCGCGACCCGGCCATTGCCGTCGATAAACGGATGGATCGTCACGAACCAGGTGTGCGCGGTGGCGGCGGCAAGGAATCCGTCAACGCCGGCGAATTCCTCGTCGTTCGGCACGCTCACCGCGCCAAGCCAGTCGGAGAATTCCTGCATCTGTGCCGATACGGTTTCGGGCGCAGGGGGCGGAAACGCCGATCCGCTTATTTGAACCGGAACGGTTCTGTAGGCACCTGCGCCGTCGTTCAGTCCCTGCAAAACCAGGGCGTGTATCTGTCGGATGTCCGTCTCGGAAATCGGCCGGTTCGAAGCCTTGGCCAACTCTTCAAGAAAATCCAGCGCATGGGACAGGTTCTGCGCTTCCGCCTGATCCTTCAGGGGTTTACCGGAAATGGTCAGACCTTGTTCGACAACGAGTCTGGTTTCTCCGACATCCAGGCCATTACCTTCGATAGCATTCGAATGATAAATGCTTTTTATTCGGAAAAATTTTCGAATTCCGTAAAGTACATCAGGCGACAGCTTGCCTGTGGATCGCATTTCACGGACGCGATCCGACAGTTCCTGGAAACGTTGTCTACTCCCGTTTTCATAGCTGTAGGGCGTATTCTCGATATCGATCATGGATCTACTCAGCGGGGGCGGGGGGTGCGGCGGCTGGACCGAACGGGCCGGCGGCAAGCGCCGCCTCGAGGGCCTCGCCCTCCGGATCGGCCAGGGCGGCCGTGCGCGCGGCGTTGAGTGCGGCGAGTGCCGGGCGCGCATCGCCGCGTGCTTCGACCGCCGGCAGCGCAAGCTCAGAAAACACCCTGCGGTAGTTGGCCACGCCGCGCCGGTGGGTGTCGGAATAGCCCTTGCGCAGATTGGGCAGCCCGGCGATCTCGAGCGCGAGGTCGTAGCTATGCCCGGCCGCGCGTTCAAGGGCGGTGAGCCACGCTTCGATCTCCGCCCACTCCTCGGCATAGCGGTAGGTATGCGGGCGCCAGAACCGCATTTTCGCCAGCATGTGAAGCCGCACGTAGCCGAAGACCGTGTTGGTCTTCACCCTCATCGGGACGTGGAACTTCCGCCGCGACGGCTTGGCGTCGGCGAAGCGGGTCAGCGCCCGGCCGAGGGAGGGCGGCAGGATCGAGGCGACCTCCTCGAAGCCCGGCTTGAGGAATTCGGTAACGACCAGCGGCTCGTCGGCCTTGGCGCCGACCTCCCGGCGGACCCGCGCCATGCGCTCGGGCCGGCTCTTGAGGTCCGCAACCCGGATGATGTCTTCATAGCTCATCCACAGCGCCAGACAGCGGCCGCTTTCGACGGTGAGCGTGAAGCCGCGCTCGGCGCCGCCGTTGGCCTTGTCCACGGCGAGGATCCGGGCGACGGCGTCGAGATAGCGCCGCCCGTAGGCGAGGCTCTGGAAATCGACCGCCCGGCGCACCCCGTGCTGCAGCACGTGGTGGGTGTCGGCGGGAAACGCGCCGCTCACCCTGGCCAGCAGCGACTCAAGGACGACCGCCCGACCGCCGGTCGCCGGCCGGTCCGTCTCGTCCGTCACTGTGATTTCGCCGCGGACGAAGCCGAGCCCGGCCTCGAAGCCGCGCAAATTGCTCGCCACCGCAACGCCCGACCTCTCGATCGCCTTCCCGTAGGCTTCGACCGGAACCGGCGTCGCGCCCGAGCCGGCGATCACCCCCAGCATGACCGCGTTGATCACCGAGCCGTGCGCCTGGGCCAGCCGCTCCATGTCGAACAGGATCGCGCGTTTGGCCAGGCTGTGAACCGCGTTGAGCAGATCGGTGGCCTCGAACCGGCCATCGCCCATGGCAGATTTTTCGAAGATGGAATAGACCCGGTGGGCCGAGGTGACCAGGGTCGTGCGGCCAGGCGTCACCCAGCCGAGCTCGAGCGCCCGGCCCGCCTCCATGAGCTCGGACGTGACCACGACATCCATGTTGCCCGGCGTGGCGTAGAGCGCCATCACCGGCGTCCGGTCGCCGAGCGCGTCGTGATGGGCCGGGTAGATCTCGATGTAATAGGTCGTTGCGCCGGTGCGCTGGGCAACGCCGGGGATCGAGGTGGACTGCACGGGGAAGCCCAACGACTCGGCCGCTGCCACGATCCACCCCGAAAGCACCCCGCCGCCCTCGCCGCCGAGCGCGCCGATGACCATGGTGAAGGTGCGCTCGGGCAGGCTCCGGGTCGCGTCGTCGGCGCTCATGACGCGGCTCCGGCGCCGTTGGCGCGCGCGCCGTTCCGCACCCCCGCCATCGCTCCGATGAAACGCCTGCGGTGCCGGTCGAGGAACCGGTCGATCCGCGAGGGGTTCTGGACGATGTCGGCCTTGTAGAAGGACGGGCACAACACCGCGGCATCGGCCACCTCGCCGCACAGCCCGCAGCCGACGCAGCCGTTGTTGACGTGGG
The DNA here is from genome assembly GCA_964347365.1 of uncultured Rhodospirillaceae bacterium. Taxonomy (GTDB): domain Bacteria; phylum Pseudomonadota; class Alphaproteobacteria; order MPNO01; family MPNO01; genus CAYFYS01. The sequence goes on from CAYFYS010000052.1 coordinate 8,683, forward strand.
CGACCGGATCCTTGCGCAGCGGGTCCGGGTTGGGCTTGATCGTCAGCGACGGGCAGCCCGACAGGCGGATGCAGGAGTGATCGCCGGTGCACGTGTCCGGATCGACGCCGAAGCGGGTGCGCACGACGCGTTCGCCGGCATCGAGCGCCTTCCGGATCAGCGGGCGCAGCCGCCGCTGTTTGGCGATCTGGCATTCGGCCTCGGCGATGATGACCTTCAGCCCCTTCTTGTCGGTGGTCAACGCCTCGTGCAGGAGCTTTTTCATCTTGCCGACCCGGTAGGTGTATTGCTTGCGCACCCAGGTGACGCCGAGCCCGCGGATGGCGCGTTCGATCGGCATGACGGTGTCGGCCTTGACGGCGCCGCCGGCGGTGG
>CAYFYS010000053.1:0-9036 GCA_964347365.1 uncultured Rhodospirillaceae bacterium
ACCCGTAGTCGCGCGTCGGCATGCTGAGCGTTGGCATCGCCCCGGTCCCTTTGCCCCGATTGTGCGGCGCCGCGCCGGGGACGGTATCGGAGGGCTTGCCGCCCGACAACGGCGAAGTGCCGTCCCCTGGACGAAACGCGCGCGAATGGACCGGCGCGCGGCGCGCGGGTATATAGTCCCCTGGTGAGACGAAACACCTCACCGGGGTTGCGAAACCGAACGATGCGCCTGTTTCCACTGGTCGCGATCGTCGTCTCGGCCCTCGCCGCGGTCGCCGCGCGGGGGCAGGGCGTCCAGGGCATCGCCGCGGTGGTCAACGACGATGTCGTGTCGATCTACGACGTCAAGCAGCGCGCCCGGCTGGTCTTCTTCACAAGCGGGATCCCGGACACCCGGGAGAACAGACGAAGGATCGCAAACCAGGTCCTGCGTGCCCTGATCGACGAGCGGCTTCAATTGCAGGAGTCCAGGAAGCGCGGCATCTCGGTCGCCAGGCGTGAGATCCGCGACGGGATCGCCGAGATCGAAGAGCGCAACCGTCTGGAGCCCGGCGGGCTGGAGAAGACGTTGCAGGCGAACGGGCTGCACGTTCAGACCCTGCACGACCAGATCAATGCGGGTCTCGCCTGGCGGAAGCTGGTGCGCCGGCGGCTGGGCCCGCGGATTTCCATCGGCGATGACGAGGTCGCGGAGGTGATCGCACGCCTTGAGGCGACCAGGGGCCAGGACGAATACCGTCTTGCGGAGATCTTTCTGGCCGTGGATTCGCCCGACGAAGAGGCCGCCATTCGCCGGACCGCAGAGCGGATGGTCGAACAGATCCGAACCGGCGCCCGGTTTGATGCGCTGGCGCGCGAGTTTTCCCAGAGCGCGACGGCGGCAGTTGGCGGCGACCTCGGCTGGTCGGCGGCGTCGGGCATCGATCCGGCGCTCGTTGCGGCTGTCGGGTCGATGGCGGTGGGCACGGTGCTCGATCCGGTGCGCACCCCGTCGGGGTTCCGCATCATCTCCCTGATCGCCAGGCGCAAGGCCGCGACCGCCGACCCGAGCGACATCGAAGTGACCCTGCGCCAGATCTTTGCGCCGATTCCGCAAGGCACCGGCGAGGACGAAGTCACCGCAATGATCGCGCGTGCCAGGGCCGCGCGCGCGGAGGTCTCGGGCTGCGAGGAAGCCCCGGCGTTGGCACGGCGCCTGCGCGCCGAGGCGCCCAGCGACCTCGGGACGATGATCGTGGCCGACCTGTCGCCCCGGATCCGCGAGGCGATCTCCGGCCTGGCCGTAGGCGCCGCCTCGGAGCCGCTGCGCGTGCCCGACGGGCTGGTCGTGCTGATGGTCTGCGGCCGCCTTGCCCCGGAGGTTGCGCTGCCGGACGATCTGACGATTCTCAACCAGCTCCGCAACCGTCGGCTCGACATGATGGCCCGGCGCTATCTTCGCGACCTGCGGCGCGCGGCGGTCATCGATGTGCGCCTGTGATGCGGCCGGACGTGCCCCGGGCCGGGAAACCTCCGCTCGCCTTGACCATGGGGGACCCGGCCGGCATCGGCGGCGAGATTGCGCTCATGGCCTGGCAGGCGCTGCGCCGGTCGGATACGGATGCGGCGTTCGTCTATCTCGGCGCGCCGGAGCCCTTGCGGGATCTGGCCGCCGGCCTGGGCCTTGCCGCTGCGATCGGTACGGTCTGCGCACCGCACGAAGCCGCAGACGTCTTCGCAGACGCGCTCCCGGTGCTGCCGATCGAGACCGCGGCGCCGGTCCGGCCGGGCATCCCGGATCCGGCTAACGCCCCGGCGGTCATCACAGCGATCGCGCGCGCCGTCGCCCTGGCACGCGACCGCGAGGTGGCGGGCGTGGTCACCAACCCGATCAACAAGGCGGTCCTTTACGAGCACGGCTTCCGCCATCCCGGGCATACCGAATTCCTCGCCGATCTGTGCGGCATCACCGCGCCGCCGGTGATGATGCTGGTATCGGACCAGCTCCGCGTCGTGCCGGTGACCGTTCACCTCCCGCTCGTCGAGGCGATTCGGAGCCTTACCACCGAGGCGATCATCACCGCCGGCAGGATCTGCGCGGCTGCGCTGGTCGAAGATTTCGGCGTGGCTGCGCCGCGCATCGCCGTCGCCGGGCTCAACCCGCATGCTGGCGAGGCGGGGCATCTGGGGCGCGAGGAGATCGAGATCATCGCACCGGCGGTGTCGGCGCTGCACGAAGAGGGCATCGCGGTCTCGGACCCCGCGCCGGCGGACACCCTGTTCCACGAACGCGCCCGGCGGCGATACGACGCCGTCCTGTGCATGTATCACGACCAGGCGCTGATCCCGCTGAAGACGCTCGACTTCGACGGCGGGGTGAATGTCACCCTGGGACTGCCGATCGTGCGCACCTCGCCCGATCACGGAACGGCTTTCGACATCGCCGGTGGGTTCACCGCCCGGCCTGACAGCCTGATCGCTGCGCTGCGGCTGGCCGCGCGGATGGCTGCAGCCCGCGCAGCGCAGCGGCCGGGAAACGCTATTGCCTGAAGCGCTGCGGCCGCTCCGGGAGGTGATCGCCCGGCACGGCCTGGGCGCAAGGAAGGCGCTGGGGCAGCATTTCCTGCTCGACCTCAACCTCACCCGGCGGATCGCCCGGGCCGCCGGCCCGCTGGCTGGACGCGTTGTAGTCGAGATCGGTCCGGGCCCCGGTGGGCTGACCCGCGCGCTGCTCGAGACCGAGGCGGCCCGGGTGGTTGCGATCGAGCGCGACGCACGCGCCGTCGCGGCGCTGGACGAGCTCGTCCGGGCCTATCCCGGCCGGCTCGAGGTGGTGGAGGCCGATGCGCTCAATGTCGCCCTCGCCCGGTTCGGGGACGGTCTTTCCGTGGTGGCCAACCTGCCCTACAACATCGCCACCCCGCTCCTGATCGGCTGGCTACGCGCGCCCGGCCCGATCGCTGCGATGACCCTGATGTTCCAAAAGGAGGTGGCCGGACGCATCCTGGCCGCACCGGGAAGCGCCGCCTATGGTAGGCTGGCGGTGATCACCCAATGGTTGTGCACCGTCCGGCATCTGTTCGACGTCTCCCCGCGCGCCTTCGTGCCGCCGCCCAATGTCACATCCAGTGTCGTCGGCCTTCGCCCGCGCGCCCGACCCCTCGCCCCGGCCGGATTCGAAATCCTGGAACGGGTGACGGCCGCAGCGTTCGGCCAACGACGCAAGATGCTGCGCTCCGCCCTCAAGGGCCTGGCCGCTTCCCCGGAATCCCTGCTGGCCAGGGCCGGGATCGCGCCCACGGCGCGCGCCGAGACACTCTCGGTCGAAGCGTTCTGCGCGCTGGCCCGCGCGCTGGAGGCCGTGCGCGCCGGGAATGGCTGAAGGTTCCCGGAGGCGGTCGGCGCAGCGCCGGGCGGGCTCAGCCTTCCTCGTTCAGCCCCATGTCCCAGAACCGCGCCTCCAGCACCGTCGCCTGGCGGAAGGTGGCCAGAAGATCGGCGAAACGACCCGGTCCGGCACGCTCAGCCTCCAGCCGGTCCAGCGCCGCCATCGCCGATGCCGCGACCGACTGATAGGCTTCCCCGGCATAGGTATCGATCCATTCGCGGTAGGGGCTGATCGCACCGGGCGCCTGTTCGGCGAGGATTCGGCCGCCGATCAGCGCATAGCCGACCACGCACGGCGCGAGCGCGACGTGCAGGTCCAGCAGGTCGCCAGACGCGCCGCGTTCCAGGACGTAGCTGGCATAGGCCACCGTAGCCATCGCCGGTGGCGTTGCAGCAAGCGTCGCCTCGGCGATGCCCCAGCGGGCGCAGAAGGCGACATGCAGGTCCATCTCGGTGTCGAGGATGGCCGAGACCATGGCGGCCGCCTCGCGGATCGCCGGCAGGGTCCCGGCCTTGTAGGCGGCCAGCGCGTAGGCGCGCGCGAGGTGAATCAGAAAGACGTAATCCTGGACGAGGTAATAACGAAAGGCGCCCTCTGCCAACGTGCCCGCCGACAGCCGGGCGAGGAAGCGATGTTCGGAATAGGCGCGCCATTCATCGGGGCAGCCCGCCATCAGACGCCCGAACAGCCCGGTCGGCGCGATCACCGCCTCAGCCTCCCATGTGGTTGACGGTGGCAAGCGGCAGGCGCAGTTCCAGCCCGTCGAGCGCCTCGGTGAGGACGATCTGGCAGCCCAGCCGCGATGTCGGGGTCAGGCCCCAGGCCAGATCCAGCAAATCCTCCTCCTCCTCGCTGGGCTCGGGCAGGCGGTCGAAATCCTCCTGGTCCAGGATCACGTGGCAGGTCGAACACGCCATCGCGCCTTCACAGGCGCCCTCGATATCGATGCCGTTCTCCCAGGCGATATCGAGCACCGTCCGGTCGGGCGCGACCTCGATCACCCGTCGGGTTCCGTCGGTCAGGATGAAGCTCACCTTCGGCATGGCGCGGCGATCATCGGGCTCTTCGGCTCACGCCGCCCGCGCGCGGGCGCGCCTCCACAGCATCGCCCACGCCGCGACGTAGCGATCGAGGTCGTCATCGGTCGTCGCCCAGCCCATGCTCACGCGCACGGCGCTGAGCGCCAGACAGTCGGGTACGGACATCGCGGCGCGCACGTGGGGGATCTCGACCCTGCCCGATGCGCAGGCCGATCCGGCGCTGATCGCGATGCCCTCGAGGTCCATGGCGATCACCTGGGTCTGGCTGGCGACACCGGGCATGGCAAGTTTGGAGGTGTTGGGCAGCCGCGGCGCGCCCTGGCCGATCACCACGACATCGTCGGCGATCTCGCCCAGCCTCCCCTCCAGACGGTCGCGGTGCGCGCCGAGCGCAGCAAATTCGTCCAGCCGCGCCGCGGCGATGTGCGCGGCCGCGCCATAGCCCGCGATGCCGGCGACGTTCTCGGTCCCGGCGCGCAGACCACGCTCCTGGCCGCCGCCGTGGATGAAGCGCGCCACGCCGTCCGGGTTGCGAACGACCAGCGCGCCGACGCCCTGCGGCCCGCCGATCTTGTGGGCGGACAGCGCGTAGCTGTCCGCGTCCAGCGCGGCGACGTCGACGGGGATCTTGCCCACCGCCTGGACCGCATCGCAATGCAGCACCGCGCCGTGCGCATGGGCGATGCGCGCGGCTTCGGCGACCGGCTGGATGACGCCGGTCTCGTTGTTGGCCAGCATGACCGCGACCACCGCTGGCGTGCCGTCGTCGGACAGCATGCGCTCCAGCGCCGCCAGATCGAGGGTCCCCGCGGGCAGGGTCGGGATCCGTGCAGCCCCGCCATGGGCGCGGAGTACCGAATCATGCTCGATTGCCGTAACCAGCACCCGCCGGCGTCCCGCCATGCGCAGTGCCTGGTTGTTGGACTCCGTCCCGCTCCCGGTGAAGACCACCGAGTCGGTCTCGGCGCCGACCAGCGCGGCCACCGAGGCGCGGGCGTCCTCGATCCTTGCGCGCGCCGTCCGGCCCTCGGCATGGACCGAAGAGGCATTACCCCCTTCGCGCAGGGCGGCGCTCACGGCCGCGACGACTTCGGGCCAGACCGGCGCGGTGGCGTTGTAGTCGAGATAGACCCTTCGCACCATCACCTCGATCCCGGGCTGCCGCACCCTGCTCGCCGGGTGCGGCCTGCGGACTTGAGATTTCGCGCCGCGGTCGTGGTATGCTGCATGCTCGGTCGTCGTCCCGTTCGGCATGCGGTTCCAGCCGGCCTGCGCGCACTCTAAGGCCGCGCCAGAGGCTGTCAACTGCGCCGAAGACCGGGGTCGGACCGAAGCGGAGGATCGTCGACCCGAGATGCAAGAGGTCATATTCAACGGCCCCGAGGGACGGTTGGAGGGCCGCTATCAGCACTGCAAGCAGGCCGGTGCGCCGATCGCGATCCTGCTCCATCCGCACCCGCAATATGGCGGGACGATGAACAACAAGGTCGTCTTCCGGATTTTCCAGGCCTTCACCAGGCAGGGATTCTCCGCGCTGCGGTTCAACTTCCGCGGCGTCGGTCGCTCGCAAGGCGCCTATGACGAAGGCATTGGCGAACTCGCCGACGCCGCGGCCGCACTCGATTGGCTGCAGTCGTGCAACCCCAACGCCTCGCAATGCTGGATCGGCGGGTTTTCGTTCGGCGCCTGGATCGCCATGCAGCTCCTGATGCGCCGTCCGGAGATCACCGGCTTCGTCTGCGTCGCCCCGCCTGCCAGCATGTACGATTTCACCTTTCTCGCGCCCTGCCCGTCATCGGGGCTGTTCGTCCACGGCGATGCCGATGAGGTGGTCCCGCTGGAGGCGGTCGCCACGCTGGCGGAAAAGCTGTCCGCCCAGCGCGGCATCGCGATCGACTACCGCGTGCTGCCGGGCGCCAATCACTTCTTCAGCGACCACATCGAGGCGCTGAGCGCCCAGATCGACGGCTATCTGGAGGCCAACTACGTACCGACCCCGGCCGAAGGCGTCGATTAGGGCCGACGGCGGTCCGGGTGCGTCACGGTCGAAAGAGGCGTCCGCCGGTCAGGGGCGCCGCAACCCCGGTCGTGCTCGGCAGGCTCAGCGGCAGGCCGCGCAGGCTGCGCACCGCGAGATAGGCGAACGCCTGGGCTTCGAAGGCATCGCCCGACCAGCCCTGGCTCTCGACGGGCAGGCACGGCACGCCGAGAAGACGGGCCAAGCGGGTCATGATCTGCCGGTTGTGCCGGCCGCCGCCGGCGACGAGCCACAGAAGCGGCGCGGCCGGCAGGTGTTCGCGCGCGCGCGCCACCGCCCGGGCCGTCACCTCGACCAGGCTGGCCGCGCCGTCGGCCGCGGACAGGCCGGCGACCGGTGTGAGGTCGAAATCCCGACGGTCGAGCGATTTCGGCGGCCCCAAATCGTAGTAGGGATCGGCGAGGTAGCGGGCCACGGCGGTGGCGGCGGGTTTCCCCGCCGCGGCGAGCCGCCCGTCCTGATCGTAACGCCGGCCGGTGTGGCGTTCCGTCCACTGGTCGATCAGGGCGTTTCCAGGTCCGGTATCGAAGGCGATCGGAGGCGCCTGCGCACCGATCCAGGTAAGGTTCGCGATGCCGCCGATGTTGAGCACCGCCAGGGGCTTTTCGAGCGGTGCGGCGAGTGCGGCGTGGAACAGCGGCGCAAGCGGCGCGCCCTGACCGCCGGCCGCGACGTCGGCGGTGCGGAAATCGCCCACCACGGGCAGTCCAAGCGCCGAGGCGAGCCTTGCGCCGTCGCCGATCTGCAGCGTCACGCCGTCCTGCGGACGGTGATCGACCGTATGGCCGTGGAAGCCGACGAGATCGACCGGCGGCTGCGCGGTACACAGCGCGCGCGCGGCCGCGATGTGGCGGCGGGTCAGTTCCGCCGCCACGGGCTCCAGACCGTCGGTCCTGCCCAGCCGGGCGGCGAGCCGACGGCGGAAATTGTCGGGATAGGCTGTGGTGTCCCAGGGGCCGAACGCGGCTATGGTCCGGCCGTCGGTCCGGATCAGCGCCGCATCGATGCCATCCAGCGAGGTGCCGCTCATCAGCCCGAGGATCCAGAGCGGCGCCGAGCCGGCGGCCGTCAAACCTGGGGGTCCGTCGACAGGTAGTGGTCGATGATCTCCGATCCGGTCGCGCACCACACGCCCTCATGCGCGCAGATATACGCCAGGGCGGAGTCCAGGGCGTGGATGCGGTGCGGGACCCCGATGACGAACGGGTGCAGACAGATCGCCATCACCCGGCCGGACTGCGCGCCTTCGCGGTAGAGCACGTCGAACTGGCGGCGTATCATCGCCTCGAACTCGTCCGAACTCCTGCCCAAGCGCAGTATCTGAGGCAGGTCGTTGATTTCGCCCGAATAGGGGATCGAGGCGATGCGCCGGCCGCCGACATCCATCAGATAGGGCTGGTCGTCGTTGATCCAGTCCGCGACATAGTCCGCACCGGCATCGATCAGATTCTCCAGCGTGTGCCAGCTCTCCTGCAGCCCCGACGACAGCCAGCCGCGCGGCGGCCTGCCCACCGCCGCTTCGATGCGCGCGAAGGTGCGCATAACCGTTGCGCGTTCGTCCTCGGGCTCCATCAGGTGCAAATAACGGGAATTGCTCTCGTTGTGACCCATGAATTCCCAGTCGAGCGCCCTGGCGTCCTCGATGATCTCCGGATAGTCGTCGCACACCTCGCTGTTGAGCGCGACGGTGCCGCGCACCCCGTGGCGGGCCATCACCTCCATCACGCGGAAGATGCCGACCCGCGCGCCGTAGTCGCGCGGCGCCCAGTTTATGATGTCATGCGATTTGCCGGTGCCGCCGGGCACGGGCTCATCGAGCGGGAAGGTCTCGATATTGGGGATCACCCAGAGCGCCAGGCGCGCCCCGCCCGGCCATTCGAGCCTGGGGCGGCGGTTGATGGGGATGTAGCGGAACGGTCCGTAGCGTCGCGGTTCCATGGGCGCTCTCCCGATGCGGTGGGAGCGTCGATGTTAGCCCGGCACCGGCGGTTTTCCCAGCCGGCCGGGTTGTGTTAAGCAGCGCTCATGACCGGCCCCCGATCGGACTTCATGCGCACGCTCGCCGCGCGCGGCTTCGTCCATCAATGCACCGACGCCGAGGGGCTCGATGCGCTGCTCGCCGAAGGACCGCCCAGGGTCTGCTATATCGGCTTCGACTGCACGGCGGACAGCCTGCATGTCGGCTCGCTGGTACCGATCATGCTGCTGCGCTGGTGGCAGCGCTGCGGCCACAAGCCGATCGTGCTGATGGGCGGCGGGACGACCAAGGTGGGCGACCCCTCGGGCCGGGACGACACCCGCCAGATCCTGGACGAGGCGCAGATCGCCCGGAACATGGCGGGCATCAAGCGCGTCTTCGCGCAGTTCCTCGTCTTCGGGGACGGGCCGACCGATGCGGTGATGATGGACAACGCGCAGTGGCTGGACGCGCTGGCCTATATCGCGTTCCTGCGCGAGTACGGCGGACACTTCTCGGTCAACCGGATGCTGGGGTTCGACTCCGTCAGGCTGCGGCTCGAACGCGATCAGCCGCTGAGCTTCCTGGAGTTCAACTACATGGTGCTCCAGGCCTACGACTTCCTGGAGCTCAGC